>JAJYMF010000290.1 GCA_021787175.1 Pseudomonadota bacterium
TCAAACGCGGGGGAAATACCATGTCTGGCGTAGCGATCATCACCGGTTCCGGGCGCGGCATAGGCGCGGCCACGGCCAGGCTCGCGGCGCGCCGCGGCTATGCCGTGTGCGTGAATTACCTGAAGAACGAGGCGCGTGCCGATGCGGTCGTAGCCGAAATCCGCGCGGGCGGAGGCAAAGCGATCATGGTGCAGGCCGACACCGCGAACGAGGACGAAGTCATCCGGCTGTTCGAGCGCGTCGATCTGGAACTCGGGCCGGTCAGCGCACTCGTCAACAACGCCGGCATCACCGGGCGCGCCGGCCGCCTGGACAGCTTCAATGCGGCGGCGATCCGGCGCGTGCTCGAAGTCAACGTGGCCGGCGCGATGTTCTGCGCGCAGCAGGCGGTGCGGCGCATGTCCACGAAAAACGGCGGTGCCGGCGGCGCCATCGTCAACGTATCCTCGCTCGCGGCGACCCTGGGCGGCGCGAATCAGTGGATTCCCTATGCCGCGGCGAAGGGCGCGATCAACAGCTTCACCATCGGCCTGGCGAAAGAGGTCGCGGCCGAAGGCATACGCGTGAACGGCATCAGTCCCGGGCTCATCGACACGGAGATCCACGCCGAGGCGGGCATAGGCGAGCGGCTGCAGAAAATAGCGCCTACCGTGCCCATGGGGCGCCTCGGCACCGCAGAAGAATGTGCCGAGGCGATCCTGTGGCTGCTCTCGGGCGAGGCCGCCTACATGATAGGCAGCATCCTCACCATCTCGGGCGGACGCTGAATCAAATTACAGAGTTCCGCGCCGCGCTTGTTTCATCACAAAGCGTCCGGGGTCGAGCGCATCGGCGAGGTCGCCCTCCAGCGGCAGCGCTTCGTTTTCGATCTGGCACGCGAGCAGCTCGCCCGCGAGCGCCGCCCAGACCAGACCGCGCGAAGCATAAGCCGTGGCGCAATACAGCCCCGCGCGCCTGGGCAAATCCGCCAGCTGCACCCCGCCGAGACTGAGCCTGCGCCCGGCAGCGCTATCCATATCCGGCAGCGCGCCCACCAGCGGCAAGTGGTCCGGCGCCGCGCAGCGAAAACCCACCGCGCCCTCGAGCTGCGCCGCATCCGCCGCGATCCGCGCCTGCGGCAGCAGCTGCGCCAGGCGCGCGAGATTGGCCGCATGCCCCTGCAGCTGCGGCGCGGGGTCGTCGTTGCCGCGGTCATAGGTGCTTCCCGTCACGACTATCCCGTCGAAGGCCGGCAGCACGTAGCCTGCGCCGGCCAGCACGATGCGCGGCGCATCGATGCCCGCGGCGGACACATAACTGACCTGCCCGCGGATCTGCTGCAGCGGCTGCGCCACCGAGGCCAGCCGCGTCAGGTCGTTCGAATTGGCAAGCACCAGCACCGGTGCGGCGGCAATAAGCTTGCCGTCCGCGGCCAGCGCCTGCCAGTCGGCACCGCTGTGGGCGATGGTTTCGACCCGCACGCCGAAGTGCGCGCGCAGCGCCGGGCCGGCTGCCGCGAACTGCGCGGCGATCAGGCTCAAGGGCCGTATCCAGCCGCCCCCGGGAAACCAGCAGCCGCCCCCGGCCAGGGCGCAGCCTGCGAGCGCTTCGGCGGCGTCGCGTTCCAGGTAGCGCGCAAACTCTGCCGGAAAACCCTGCGCCGCAATGGCCGCGATCATGCGCTCTTTGCGTTCGGCCTCGCCCACGAGCTGCAGCACGCCGCAGCGCGACCAGGCGAGCGTCTGGCCCGACCGCTCTAGTGCGAGCCAGTGTCTGAGCGCATAGAGGTAGCCGTTGCGCGACGCACGCGACAGGATGCAGTCGTCGCGCGAAATATGCGGATGAAACACGCCGGCGTATCGCGCCGGCGCCTGCGTCGCGGGACGGACGCGGCTTTCGATCAGGTCGATGTCCCAGCCGCGCCGCGCCAGGCGTTCGCTCACCGCGGCGCCGGCGATGCCGGCGCCGATCACGATGGCATGCCGGCTGCCGGGCGCGCGCGCCGCAGGCTGCGGCCGCCGCAGCGTATAGCTGCCGCGCAGCATGTCGCGCTTGCGCCCGAACCCTGCACATTTTTCGACGGCGAATCCCGCCGCCTGCAGCCCTTCGCGCACCAGCGCCGCGCTGGAGTAGGTCGCGATCGTGGCGCCAGGCTGCGCGAGCCGCGCCAGGCGCTGCAGCAGTCGCGGCGACCACATGTCCTGATTCAGCCGCGGCGCGAAGCCGTCCAGGTAAATCGCGTCGGCGCGCAGGCGCAATCTGGGCATCAGTTCGAGGGCGTCCCCGAACGCAAGTGTCAGCGTGAGCCGCTCATGCTCGAAATGCAGCCGGTGCATGCCGGCGACCAGCGGCGGCCACGCCTCCTGCAGCTGCCGCGCCAGCGGCGCGAATTCGGGGTAGCGCGCATGCAGCTGTTCCAGCGCAGCGCGCTCGAACGGATGCTTTTCGACGGACACATAGTGCAGCCGGGCGCAACCCGCGGGGTCGTCGCGCCATTGCCTCCAGGTCGCGAGGAAATTCAGCCCCAGGCCGAATCCGGTCTCGAGTATGGTAAATACGCGCGCCTGCGCCCAAGA
>JAJYMF010000382.1 GCA_021787175.1 Pseudomonadota bacterium
CGCGTGGGTCCGATCTTCGGCCGCGAGTCGCTGGACTGGCTGGGCGTGCCGCTGATCGCGCAGAAGGGCATCCTCGGGGCGCTGGTGGTGCAGAGCTATTCGGGCGACACGCGCTACACCGACAAGGACAAGCAGCTGCTGCAATTCGTGTCCACCCAGGTGGCGGCCGCCATCGAGCGCAAGCAGACCGAGACCTGGCTGCGCCACATCGCCCAGCACGACGTGCTGACTCATCTGCCCAACCGCAAGCTGTTCGACGACCGTCTGCAGACCGCGCTGGCCCGCGCCCGGCGCGACCGCGAACGGTTGGCCCTGCTCTACATCGACCTCGACCGCTTCAAGCAGATCAACGACACGCTGGGCCACGGCGTCGGCGACCGCCTGCTGCACGAGGTCGCCCAGCGCGTCATCGGCTGCGTGCGCGAAGCCGACACCGTCGGGCGCATGGGCGGCGACGAGTTCGTCGTCCTGCTCAGCGCCATCAAGCTCGCGCACCACGCCGTGCTCGTGGGCGAGAAGATCCGCGCGGCCCTGCAGCAGCCCTTCGTGCTGGACGGCCACAGCCTGTGCATCGCCGCGAGCATCGGCATCGCCGTCCATCCCGAGCACGGCGACGAGGGCCAGCACCTGATCCGCGAGGCCGATCACGCCATGTACGGCGCCAAGAAGCGGGGCGGCAATCGCTGCGTGATGGCGGAAAGCGAAGCGGGCGCAGCGCACGAACCGACGCGAGCCGGGTAACGGCGCCGGCCGGTGTTCCCGCGAGCGCAAGGTCGATCCATGCCACGCCTGCATCGTGGAGCGGTGAGCGTTGGCGGGGCACGGACTGGATCGAGCGAGCCGCGCCTCACGGCACCGGATGACCGCTGCCGGCGCTCCGGATCGCGTACCAGTCTTCCGCGCCCAGGCGCACGTCCAGCGCGGCGACCGCCTCGCGCAGGCCCTCGCTGCGGCCGCTGCCGGTGATCACGTGCGGCCGCGCGGGATGGCGCAGCACCCAGGCGTAGGCCAGCGTCGCCAGGCTCGCCCCCAGCCGCGCCGCGACCGGCTCCATCGCCGCGCGTACCCGCCGCGCCGGCGCGTCCTCGCCGCGCAGCAGGCGCCCCCCGGCCAGCGGCGACCAGATCATCGGCCGCAACCCCAGCTGCTGCGCCTGATCCAGCGTGCCATCGTCCAGCGCGCCCAGCGCCAGCGGCGACAGCTCGATCTGATTCGTCGCCAGCGCATGCCGCGCATGCAGCAGCGCGAACTGGCCGACGCTGTGATTGGACACGCCCCAGTGCAGCACCTTGCCCTCGCGCGTCAGCGTGGCGAACGTGTCCGCCAGCGCCGCCGCGTCCATCAGCGCATCCGGCCGGTGGATCAGCACCAGGTCCAGCCGGTCGGTGGCAAGGTTGCGCAACGAGGCTTCGACCTGTCCGCGCACGTAGCCCGGCGAGGTGTCGTAGTGCTTCACCCGCACCCGGTGCGCCTCCGATGGCAGGCGGATGCCGCACTTGGTCACCAGTTGCAGGCGATCGCGCAAGCCCGGCGCCGCGCGCAGCGCCTCGCCGAACAACGCCTCGGCCTGGTAACCCCCGTAGATGTCCGCGTGATCGAAGGCCGTAATGCCGAGCGCCAGCGCCTGCTCGATCCAGTGCACGCGCTCGAGAACCGGCTGCCGCCATTCGACGCTGCGCCAGAGGCCGGCGACGATGGTGGAGAGGGTAGACGTTGCGTTACGGGAATCGGGCATGCGTGTTTTCGGCCGGCACGTCTACGGCGCGCGGCGTGGTGATGGCAAAGGGCGATGCGATCCGAACTGCACAGGCGCGCGGGGTCAGCGCACCGCGTTCAGCCCCTGCACGTAGGCGGCGATGGCATGGATCTGCGCGACGGTCAGCTTCTGGCCCACCGACAGCGCCAGCTTGGCGTGCGGTCCATCGCCCCAGGCCTGGCCGTTGTGCCAGCCGGTCAGCACCTGTACCACGTACTGCGCATGCTGGCCGGCGATGTGCGGCACCAGCTTGGCCGCATCGCCCAATCCCTTGGCACCATGGCAGGACTGGCAGCCCGGCAGACCCACCGCGGGCACGCCGTTCTCGTAGATGGACTTGCCCAGCGCCACCTGATCGGTATCCACCGGCCCGGGCGCGGTCTTCTGCTGCGAGAAGTACGCCGCGACATCGGCGATCTGCTGCTGCGTGAGCATCGCCGCCATGCCCGACATGATCGAATTGGTGCGCCGGCCCTTCTGGAACGACTCGAGTTGGTGCTCGATGTAGTCCGCATGCTGCCCGGCCAGCTTGGGATACTGCGGATTGGTGGAATTGCCGTCGGCGCCATGACAGGCCGCGCACACCATCATCACCTCGGACTGCCCGGCGGCGGCATTGCCCACCAGCTTGTCCGCCGCCTGCGCCGCCTGTGCCGCCTGCGCCATAGAAGCGGCACCAACCGCCAGCACTACCAACCCTGCACGCCATAGATGACTCATCGCCTTGTCCTCCCGAGCCGCGGAATCGTGACGATGATACGCCCGATCACCAGCCCCCCAAACAGCGTCGCCATTTCG
>JAJYMF010000105.1 GCA_021787175.1 Pseudomonadota bacterium
CCCGGATGGCGCCTCTCACGAGGCTCCATCCGGGCTACCCAGCGTATCGATTGAACGCAACGTGGTATGAGATCCCGCGCATCCATCGGCCGCGCGCCGAACGCTTCGCCCGTTGTGAGCCGGCCCCTGCGCCGGCGGTGACGGCGCGGGAGCTGGCCGATGTGATCAGGAATGATCGCGATAGACGATCAGCGCACCCGCACCCGGATCGCACACATAGGCCACCGACTTGCCGTCGGTCGCCACGCAGTGCGCATGCGCCGCCGTCGGCACGGTCGCGACCGGCTTCAGCGTACCGCCCTGGAAGTCGAGCACGGTCATCGTCGCACTGACCGCACCGGGCGCATACAGGTGATGCAGCGTCGGATTCCAGGCGATGAGGTCGACGCCGGCGCCGACCTTGGCGCTGGCTTCGATCTTGCCGGCGTGATCGAGATCCAGCGCCACCACCTTGCCCTCCTTGCAGCCGACGAACAGGGTGTGATCGGCGGCGTCCAGCGCCAGCCCGCGGCTGCCCTCGCAGCCGTTGGCCCAGCGCGCGGCGACGTGCGGATGCTCGAGCGGGATCGCCACCGTGTGGCCCTTCCACTCGTTGCTGTAGGCCTGCCCGCGCGCGGCGTCGATCACCAGCGACTCGGGGCCGCCCGGCACGTTGACCGCGCCGACACGCGCCAGCGCCGGATGGGCTCCCGCGGTCACGGCGAAGCGCTCGATCTGCTTCAGGCGCGGTTCGCTGACCCACACCTGCTGCAGCGGCGCCACGTAGCGCACGTAGTCGGGGCCGCCCGCGAGCTGCGCGCGCGCGACCACCGCGCCGGTCCGCGGATCGACCGCCGCCACCGCCAAGCGCGCATGGTCGCTGGCAAACAGCAGCCCTTCGCCGTAATCGGCCGAGGTGGTGCCGGCATCGTCATGGTCGGGCCCGACCGTGCCCGGGACGATACGCGGCAGCACCTTGAGCGCGTTGCTGGCCGGATCGACCAGCACCAGCGCGCCGCTTTGCGCCGCCGGCACCAGCACGCGGCCGAGCGCCGGAGCGTAACCGAGGTCGTCGAAACCGAGACCGCGCTCGCCGCCGGGAATCGTCAGCCGCGCGGTGGCGGCGCCGGCGGCCGTGGTCGCCAATGCCAGCGCAATAGCGGCAGCCAGCAGGAACGGATGACGCGACGAAGCGACGCGAACGGATGTCATGAAGGTTCTCCCGGAGATAGGCGCGCCGGCGCAATCGGAGCGGCGCAGGCCGCATTCTGCCCGCAGTCGGGGCGCTTGCCGCCCGCCTCAACGATCGGTAATCCCGTCGTGAGCCGGCGCGGCGATCGGCCGGATGATGCAGCACGGAACACGATCTTCGGCTATGCTTGCCCCGTTTGTCGCGGCGCTCCGGTTGCGCCCCTGCTGTCGATTCAGTCTTCTTCCGCAGCAAACCCGGCAGCGCCGTCGGCGCCCGCCCTCCCCCTTCATTTCTGCCTGAACCGGTATCGCGTCCGCGTGGTGAGGCGGCTTCAGGAGTCATGTTGATGCTGTTTTCCGAACTGGGCCTCGCGCCCGAATTGCTGCGTGCCCTCGAGGATGAAGGCTACGTCACGCCCACCCCGATCCAGCAGCAGGCGATTCCGTTGGTGCTGGCGGGCCGCGATCTGCTGGCCGCCGCGCAGACCGGCACCGGCAAGACCGCCGCCTTCACCCTGCCGATCCTGCAGCGCCTGCTCGGCGCGCCGGCACTGTCGCCGCGCCCGCGCGTGCTGGTGCTGGTGCCGACCCGCGAGCTCGCAGCGCAGGTCGCCGAATCGGTGCGCACCTACGGTCGCCATCTGCGCGTGCGCAGCGCGGTGATCTTCGGCGGCGTCGGTCTCGGCCCGCAGGTCGAACAGCTGCGCCGTGGCGCCGACATCGTCGTCGCCACGCCCGGCCGCCTGCTCGACCACATGCAGCGGCGCAGCGTGGACCTGTCCGGCATCGAGACGCTGGTGCTGGACGAGGCCGACCGCATGCTCGACATGGGCTTCATCCGCGACATCCGCCGCGTGCTGGCGGCGCTGCCGAAACGGCGCCAGAACCTGCTGTTCTCGGCCACCTTCAGCGACGCCATCCGCGCCCTGGTCGCCGGCCTGCTCAACGACCCGGCGCGGGTCGAGGTGGCGCCGCGCAACACCGCCGCCGAGCTCGTCGAGCAGCGCGCGCATCCGGTCGACAAGGCGCGCAAGGCGGCGCTGCTCGCGCATCTGGTATCCAGCGGCGACTGGCGCCAGGTGCTGGTGTTCACGCGCACCAAGCACGGCGCCAACCGGCTGGCCGACCAGCTCGAGCGCGCAGGCCTGGTCAGCTCGGCGATCCATGGCAACAAGTCGCAGAACGCGCGCACCAAGGCGCTGGCCGACTTCAAGGCCGGCCGCGTGCGCGTGCTGGTCGCCACCGACATCGCCGCGCGCGGACTGGACATCGATCAGCTGCCGCACGTGATCAACCACGAACTGCCCAACGTGCCCGAGGACTACGTGCACCGCATCGGCCGCACCGGCCGCGCCGGCGCCGCGGGCGAAGCGAAGAT
>JAJYMF010000427.1 GCA_021787175.1 Pseudomonadota bacterium
CACCATCGTCTGCGTGCGCCGCGACGGCCGCGTCGTGATCGGCGGCGACGGCCAGGTCACGCTGGGCAGCACGGTGATGAAGGCCAACGCGCGCAAGCTGCGCCGGCTGGGCAAGGGCGACGTGCTGGCGGGCTTTGCCGGCGCCACCGCGGACGCCTTCACCCTGTTCGAGCTGTTCGAGGAAAAGCTGGCCAAGCACGGCGGCCAGCTGACCCGCGCCGCGGTCGAGCTGGCCAAGGACTGGCGCACCGATCGCCGCCTCGGCCGCCTGGAGGCGCTGCTGGCGGTGGCCGACAAGGAATCCTCGCTGCTGATCTCCGGCAACGGCGACGTGCTCGAACCCGAGGACGGCCTGATCGCGATCGGCTCCGGCGGACCCTACGCCCAGGCCGCGGCGCGCGCGCTGCTGGCGCACACCACGCTGGACGCGCGCGCGGTGGTCGAACGCGCGCTCGGCATTGCCGCCGACATCTGCATCTACACCAATCACAACATCACGATCGAGGAGTTGTGAGCCGGGACCCGGGACTCGGGGGAAGCCGCGTCGGAACCTGTTTTCTGCTGTCATCCTGAGCGCAGCGAAGGATCTTTCACGCCCCTTGCGATCACGGACCTCGGTGCAGAACGGACGCTTCCGCCGCGAAGATCCTTCGGGCTTTGCCCTCAGGATGACCAACGGAAATCCCCAAGGGATGACACCCTTTAGGCTTGTCCCGGCTCCCGGCTCCCGGCTACCGGCTCTCCCGGCTACCGGCTCCCAATTCCCCCGCCCACCGCTGACGCCAACCGCCATGTCCGAACTCACTCCCCGCGAAATCGTCGGCGAACTCGACCGCCACATCGTCGGCCAGCATGAGGCCAAGCGCGCGGTCGCGATCGCGCTGCGCAACCGCTGGCGGCGCATGCAGCTGGAGCCGGTGCTGCGCGAGGAAGTCACGCCCAAGAACATCCTGATGATCGGGCCCACCGGCGTCGGCAAGACCGAGATCGCGCGTCGACTCGCTGCGCTGGCCAACGCGCCCTTCCTCAAGGTCGAGGCGACCAAGTTCACCGAGGTCGGCTACGTCGGCAAGGACGTCGAGTCGATCATCCGCGACCTCGCCGACGGCGCCTACAAGCTGGTGCGCGAACAGGCCAAGACGCGCGTGCAGAGCCAGGCCGAGGACCGCGCCGAGGAGCGCATCCTCGACGCCCTGCTGCCGCGCCCGGCCGGCGCCGGCTGGAACAGCGGCGAGCCGCCCGCCGCCAGCGACACCCGCCAGAAGCTGCGCAAGCAGTATCGCGAGGGCGCGCTCGAGGATCGCACGATCGAGCTCGAACTCGCGCTCAACGTCGGCGTCGACATCATGGCGCCGCCGGGCATGGAGGAGATGGGCCAGCAGCTGCGGCAGATGTTCCAGTCGATCGGCGGCAGCAAGAGCCACAAGCGCACGTTGACGGTGCGCGAAGCGCGCCCGCTGCTGCTCGAGGAGGAGGCCGGCAAGCTGCTCAACGACGAGGAGCTGCGCGCGCTGGCGATCACCGCCTGCGAACAGAACGGCATCGTGTTTCTCGACGAGATCGACAAGATCTGCCAGCGCCGCGAAATGAGCGGGCCGGGGGTCAGCCGCGAGGGCGTGCAGCGCGACCTGCTGCCGCTGATCGAGGGCACCACGGTGTCGACCAAGTACGGCCCGGTGCGCACCGACCATATCCTGTTCATCGCCTCGGGCGCGTTTTCGCTGTCCAAGCCCTCCGACCTGATCCCGGAGCTGCAGGGCCGGCTGCCGATTCGCGTCGAACTGGCGGCGCTGAGTGCCGAGGACTTCCGGCGCATCCTCACTGAACCGCGCCATGCCCTGACCCGCCAGTACACGGCGCTGCTGGCCACCGAGGGCGTGACCGTCACCTTCAGCGCCGACGGCATCGCCCGGCTGGCCGAGGCGGCCACCCGCGTCAACGAGCGCACCGAGAACATCGGCGCGCGCCGGCTGCATACGGTGATGGAGCGGCTATTGGAGACGATCTCCTTCGAAGCTGCAGACAAATCCGGTGAAAAACTGACGATCGACGCCGATTATGTGGATGCCCATCTGGGTGCCCTGGTCGCCGACGAAGACCTCAGCCGTTACATCCTCTGAACGTCGATGCCGGCCATGGCTGGTATCCTGAGCGGTCTATGGGCGAGATCATCCACCTCAACAACCGTGGCCACCGGGCACGCCTGCGCGAGGCGCAGCAGAAGGGCGAGCTGATCCGGCTCTGGCGCGGCAAGCTCGAACACGGCAGCTTCTGCGGCTACGTGGCGGCGGTCGGCCGCGAGTTCGTGCTGCTCTGGGTCGTCGGCGACAGCATCGGCTACGACGGCCTCTACGCCATGCGCCACCGCGACATCACCGAGCTGGAGGCGCCCGAGCAGCATCACCGCTTCGTCGAGCGCTCGCTGGCGCTGCGCGGGATCAAGCCGGTGCTGCCGGGCGGCTTTCCGCTGGACGACATCAACCAGGTGGTGCGCGCCGCGGCGCAGGCGGCGCCGGTGATCGGCGTGCACGTCGACA
>JAJYMF010000440.1 GCA_021787175.1 Pseudomonadota bacterium
CGAGTCCCGAGTCCCGAGTCCCGAGTCCCGAGTCCCGAGTCCCGAGCCCCGAGCCCCGAGCCCCGAATCCCGAATCCCGAATCCCGCCCATGCATGGCCCGCGACGCATCGTCTGTCTGACCGAGGAGCCGACGGAAGTCCTCTACGCGTTGGGCGAGCAGGACCGCATCGTCGGCATCTCCGGCTTCACCATGCGCCCGCCGCGGGCGCGGCGCGAGAAGCCCAAAGTCTCGGCGTTCACCAGCGCGAAGATCGACGCCATCCTGGCGTTGGAGCCCGATCTCGCGATCGGATTTTCCGACATCCAGGCCGACATCGCGCAGGCGCTGATCAAGGCCGGCGTCGAGGTCTGGATCAGCAACCACCGCAGCGTCGAGGGCATCCTCGATTACATCCGCCGACTGGGTGCGCTGGTCGGCGCGACGGAACGCGCCGAGCTGTATGCGCGCGCGGCCGAGGCGCATCTCGCCGCCGTGGCCGCCGGGGCCGCAGACCTGCCGCGCCGGCCGCGCGTCTATTTCGAGGAGTGGGACGAGCCGCCGATCAGCGGCATTCGCTGGGTCGCCGAGCTGATCCGCATCGCCGGCGGCGACGACGTGTTTCCCGAACTGGCGGAACAATCGCTGGCGCGGGCGCGCATTCTCGCCGATCCCGGCGAAGTCGTGCGCCGCGCGCCGGACCTGATCCTCGGCTCATGGTGCGGCAAGCGTTTCCGTCCCGAACAGGTGGCCGCGCGGCCGGGCTGGGCGGCGGTCCCGGCAGTGCGCGACGGCGAGCTGCACGAGATCAAGTCGCCGCTGATTCTGCAGCCCGGCCCGGCGGCCCTGTTCGACGGACTCGATGCGATCCATGCCCGTATCGCGGCGTGGGCACAGCGCCACCACTGAGTGCCGCCATGGGCTGCGGTAGCCATGCTTTGTGCTGTCATCCTGAGCTCAGTAGTGGCTGGCCGACGCGCGCGCGGCGCCGCTGGCGAGATGGGGCAGCGTGTTCCAGCTGAGCAGGCTCCAGCGACCGCCGCGCACGGTGAACTCGCTGAGCGCGCTGTTGGCGAGGCCGAGGTTGAGCTCGATCATGCGCGCGTCGTCGAGATCGAGCGCAGCCTGCGCGCAGCGCGCGATCACGCCGCCCGAGCTGACCACCAGCACCGCGCCGGGCGGGCTCTCGCGCACGACGCGCGCACGCGCCGCGGCGATGCGCACGGCGAAGGCGCACCACGTCTCGGGTACCGATGCATCCAGTGCACCGAGGCGCCAGGCCTCGAATACGGCGGCCAGCAGCGCATGTGCCTCGCCCGGCGTCGGTGCGTGTTTCAGCGCCGCCAGCGCCGGATGATCGGGTGCGTGGGCGCGAAAGGCCGCCAGCAAAGCTGCGGGATCGAACTCGTCCCACTCGGCGGCGATGGTCGCCGGCGGCAGCGGCCGCCCGGCGTCGGCACAGGCGCGTTCGATCGCGCTCAGGGTGTCGGCGTGGCGGCGCTGACGACCGCGCCAGACGCTGGCGAAGTTCCAGGGAGAGGTTGCGGCGATCCAGTCGCCCAGCGCTGCTGCCTGCGCCTGCCCGCGCTGCGAGAGCCGGTCGTAGTCGGCACCGCCCCAGTTCGCCTGGGCGTGGCGCAGCAGCACGATGCGGTGGCCGTCCGTGCCCGCCATGCCGCGCCTCAGTCGGTGTTGAAATCGCGGCTGAAAACGACCGCGATCGCGCTGCCGCCGACCGGATGCACGCGCAGATCGAAGCGCAGGGTGTCGATGCCGCTGACCGGGTACTCGGCCAGGTAGTACACGGCACCGGGTTCGCTGACCGCGCGGAAGTGCAGCGCGGTGCTCTGGCCGCTGAGGTTGCGGACGCTGCCGGTGATCGTCGCCGGCACCGGCACCGCGCTGGCGGGATCGCGGCCGCGCTTGACCGCGATGTTGATCAGGCCGGTGTCCTTGCCGCGCTCGAGGCCGTTGACGCGGGCCACCGCGGGCGTGATCAGCGTGCTGCTGATGGCGCTGTAGTAGACGATGAAATCGCCGCTGCGCTGACTGTCGGCGCGCGCCGCGGCGGGCAGCAGGGACAGCGCCAGCAGGACGGCGCCGATGAAACGCAACCCGGAAACCCGCATCCTCGTCATGGTCGCTCTCCGCATGCGCTGAGTCGCCGAGGATACTCCGCAGGTCGTGATCAGCGCGCGAGCGCGGCGCCGAAGTCGAACAGCGGCTGCACCAGCAGCGCGCGCGCCAGCAGGATCACCAGGATCGCCAGCGCAGGCGAGAAGTCGATGCCGCCCGGCGTCGGCAGCACCCGTCGCAGCGGTCGCAGCACCGGTCCGACCAGCTTGCCCATGAACGGCACCAGCGGATGCTGGTTGTCGACGGCAAGAAAGCTCATCAGCGACCAGGCGAAGATCATCGCCATGTACAGCACGAGCACGTAGTCGATCAATTCGGTCAATCCGAGCAGCAGCAGACCGATCAGACCCGGACGAAGGCCGCCCAGCGCCAGCAGCAGCGCCCATTTCAGCAGCGCGGTCAGATAGGCCAGCAGCAGCGG
>JAJYMF010000413.1 GCA_021787175.1 Pseudomonadota bacterium
CTCGGCCAGCGTCTCGCCGACGCAGACGATCGGGGTGATGCCGCAGGCCAGGGCCGCCCTGGCCTTCTCCGCCACCAGCGCGTCCGACTCGCCGTGGTACTGGCGCCGCTCCGAGTGGCCGACCACGCAAAAGCGCACGCCGAACTCGCGCAGCATGGCCGCCGAGACCTCGCCGGTGTAGGCGCCTTCGGCATGTTGCGAGACGTCCTGCGCGCCGAGCTCGAGCGCCGAGCCGGCGCGCAGCATCTGCACCTGCGCCAGGTACGGCGCCGGCACGCAGACGGCCACCTGGCAGGCGGCCTCGCCCATGCCTTTGACGATCGCGCGCACCAGCGCGTCGTTCGCCGCCAGGCTGCCGTTCATCTTCCAGTTGCCGGCGATGAGTTTCTTCTTGGTCATGTCCGCTCCCGTCAGTTCCAGGTGAGCACGATCTTGCCGATGTGCTGGTTGGATTCCATCAGGACATGGGCCTTGGCCGCGTCGGCGGCGCCGAACGTGCTGTGGACCACCGGCTTGATGGCGCCGCTTTCGAGCAGCGGCCACACCTTCTCGCGCAGCTGCCGCGCGATCGCCGCCTTGAACGCCACCGGCCGCGGCCGCAGTGTCGAGCCGGTGATCGCGAGGCGCCGGCGCAGCACCAGCCCGGCGTTGAACTCGCTCTTGATCCCGCCTTGCACGGCAATGATCACGAGCCGTCCGTCCTCGGCCAGGCATTCGATTTCGCGGGCGACGTAGGCGCCGGCGACCATGTCGAGGATCACGTCGACGCCGGCGCCGCCGGTGAGCTTCTTCGCCTCTTCGGCGAAGTCCTGCGTCCTGTAGTTGAGCGCCGCGTCGGCGCCCAGCTCGAGGCAGGCCTTGACCTTGGCGTCGCTGCCGGCGGTGGCGATCACGCGCGAGCCCAGCGCCCTGGCCATCTGGATGGCCGTGACGCCGATGCCGCTGGTGCCGCCTTGCACCAGGAGCGTTTCGCCGGGCTGCAGCTTCGCGCGGTCCCAGACGTTGCTCCACACGGTGAAGAACGTCTCGGGCAGCGAAGCCGCCTCGACGTCGGACAGTCCCTTGGGCACCGGCAGGCACTGCCCCACCGGCGCGTTGCACAGCGACGCGTAGCCGCCGCCGGCCACCAGCGCGCAGACGCGGTCGCCGGTCCGCAAGCCCGCCTGCGCCATGGCGCTGTCATCGCCGCCCACGATCTCGCCGGCGACCTCGAGGCCGGGGATGTCGGAAGCGCCGGGCGGCACGGGATAGTTGCCGGTTCGCTGCAGCACGTCCGGCCGGTTGACGCCGCTGGCGGCAACCCGGATCAGTACTTCGCCGGCCGCGGGGACCGGGTCCGGGCGCTGGGCCAGGCGCAGTGCCTCGGGGGCGCCATAGGCGCTGATTTCAACGGCTTTCATGGTCTGCTCCGTCTGACGGCGGCACCCCGGAAGGAGTGCCGCACCACAGCCTCGTGGAAAACCTCAGACCTGGTCGTCGACCGGCGTCTGCGGCTGCTGTTGCGGGTCGCGCGGCTGCTGGAAATCACGCTGCTGCTGCGGTTCGCGCGGCTGGAAGTCACGCTGTTCGCGCGGCTCGCGCTGCTCACGGGGCTCGCGCGGTTCACGCGGCTCGCGCCGCTCGCGGTACTCGCCGCGGCCTTCGCCACGCGGCCCGCGATCCTCGCGCGGACCACGGTCTTCGCGCGGACGATCTTCCATACCTGCCGGGCGGTCCAGCAGCGCTTTCATCGACAGCTTGACGCGGCCTTTCTCGTCGGTCTCGAGCACCTTGACGCGCACGACCTGGCCTTCGCTCAGGTAGTCGCTCACTTTCTCGACGCGCTCGTGCGCGATCTGGCTGATGTGCAGCAGGCCGTCCTTGCCGGGCAGCAGGTTGACCAGCGCGCCGAAGTCCAGCAGCTTGGTGATCGGGCCTTCGTAGACCCTGCCGATCTCCACTTCCGCCGTGATCTCCTCGATCCGCCGCTTGGCGTGTTCGGCCTTGTCGGCCTCGGTCGAGGCGATGGTGATGGTGCCGTCCTCGGCGATGTCGATCGTCGTGCCGGTCTCCTCGGTCAGCGCGCGGATGGTGGCGCCGCCCTTGCCGATCACGTCGCGGATCTTTTCCGGGTTGATCTTCATCGTGTACAGGCGCGGCGCGAAGGTGCTCACCTCGGTCTTGGCCTCGCCCAGCGCTTCCTGCATCTTGCCCAGGATGTGCATGCGAGCTTCCTTGGCCTGGGCCAGGGCGACCTGCATGATTTCCTTGGTGATGCCCTGGATCTTGATGTCCATCTGCAGGGCGGTGATGCCGTTGGTCGTGCCGGCCACCTTGAAGTCCATGTCGCCCAGGTGGTCCTCGTCGCCCAGGATGTCGGTGAGCACCGCGAAGCGCTTGCCTTCCTTGATCAGGCCCATGGCGATGCCCGCCACGTGCGCCTTCATCGGCACGCCGGCGTCCATCAGCGACAGGCAGCCGCCGCAGACCGAGGCCATCGACGAGGAGCCGTTCGACTCGGTGATCTCCGAGACCACGCGCATCGTGTACGGGAAC
>JAJYMF010000094.1 GCA_021787175.1 Pseudomonadota bacterium
CTGCGCCGCCTCGGGCTCGCCGCGCTGAGCTACTTGCTGGCGGCCGGGCTGGTTGCCCTGGCCTGGGCGTTCGACGTGCTCGCGCCGGCGGCCGCGCTGCGGATTACGGCTGCGTATGTCGCGCTCAACCTGGCGTTGTACGCGGCCATCCGCTCGGGCTTCAATCTGCGCTTCGCCGATCCCAGTCTTACCCGCTTCCAGATTCTGGCCGCGGTCACGCTGCTGATGGTCGTAACCTACAACATGAACGACGTGCGCAACCTCGCCTTGTTCGGCTGTTTCGTCATATTTCTGTTCGGCGTGTTTCGCCTCGATATCCGCGGATTCACGCTGATAACGCTGTACACGCTGGCCGCGTACGCCCTCGTCATCGATCTGCTGATGTATCTGCGGCCGCAAGCGATCCACAACGTGCAGCTCGAATGGATGAGCTGGCTGATGCTGGCCGGACTTCTGCCGGGTTTCACCATCATCGGCGGGCAAATCAACCGGCTCAGACGCCGCTTGGGCGAAAGCGAGGCGCGCTTTCGCAGCCTGACCGAGATGTCCTCGGATTTCTATTGGGAGAGCGACGCGGAACATCGCGTAACGCGCCTCGATTCGGGCGGCACGGCGGCCGGGGTGCCGGTATTCCAGCGCAGTGTGCAGACCGGCGAGCGCCGCTGGGAAATACCCTATCTCTCGCCCGACGCAGCAGGCTGGCAGGCGCACCGGGCGGTGCTCGATGCGCACCAGCCGTTCCGCAGTTTCGAGCTTTCGCGTCTCGGGGCAGACGGCATCGAGCGCTTCATCTCGATCAGCGGCGATCCGGTATTCGATGCCTCCGGTACATTCCAGGGCTACCGCGGCGTCGGCACCGACATCACTGCGCGCAAGCGGGCAGAGCAGGAGTTGCGCGACAGCCTGGCGAAGTTGCGCCTGTTTGCCGACAACGTCCCGGTCATGACTGTGTTGTGGGACGACAACCTGCGCTGCCGCTTCGCCAATAAAGTGTTCACGCAGTTTTACGGCGTCGCACTCGAGTACATCATCGGCAAACACGTGCGCGAAGTCCTGGGGCAGGAAGCGTACCGGGAAATCGAAGCGCATTTGGCGCAAGCGCTGCAAGGGCAGGCCGTCACCTACCAGAGGACGACCAGGGCTGCGAACAATGAGCCGCGCTATATCGAGATCAGGCTTCTGCCCCACCTCGGCGACCAGGGCAAGGTGCTCGGCTGTTTTGCAGTGACCACGGACATCACGGAACACAAACTGACCGAAGAGCGCATCCGGCGCGTGGCACATCACGATGACCTGACCGGGCTGCCGAACCGCGTGCTGTTCAACGACCGCCTGCAGCAGACACTCAGTCTGGCCAAGCGCGACTCGCGCCAATTCGCGCTGCTCTATCTCGACCTGGACCGCTTCAAGCCGGTGAACGACAGCATGGGACACGCCGCCGGCGACGAGCTGCTGCAGGAAGTCGCGGCGAGAATCCGCAACCAGGTGCGCGAATCCGACACGGTAGCGCGCGTCGGGGGCGATGAATTCACCGTGATCCTGCCCGACATCGCCAAACGCGAGGAGGCGGCAGTCGTCGCCGGCAAGATCATCACCGCGCTCGCTCTGCCGTTCCGGCTCGGCCCTCAGGGGCGAAGCATCGAAATCGGGATCAGCATCGGCATCGCGATCTACCCGGGCGACGGGCGCGACGCAGATGCGCTGGTCACGGCCGCCGACAGCGCCATGTACGCGGCGAAGCAGGCCGGGAGCAGCTTTCGCTTCTGCGCCAGCTAGCGCACCAGCGCGCGGCGGCTGGCGGCGGCGAATTCAGCGGTGCACTTGCGCCGCACTTGGTGGTCTAATACGCAAATGCTCAAGCTGCGCCCTGTCCTGATTTCGGCCCTGCTGCTGTCTTTGCTGGGCTGCGCCTCGGTCCCTGCGGGGGGAAACGGCGCGATCGCGCGCATTTCGCCCGAAGACCTCGCGCGCATTCTGCCCAAACCCGAGCCCAAGCTGCCTCCGGCGGAACTGGTACGCCTGTCGCGCGAAGGTACCGCCGCAAAAGACATCATCGCCAGGATCAAGCAAAGCGGTTCGACCTACGCCTTCAGCGCATCGCAGCTGATCGAGCTGCACGACCAGGGCGTAAGCGCCGAAGTGCTAGACTACATCCAGTCGGCGCGGGAACAGGAATTGCGCGCTTCGCTGGCGGAGGAAATCAACCAGCGCGAGCAACGCCACGCCGAAGAACTGCAGCGCGAGCAGGAACAACTGCGCAACAGCTATTTCTACGATCCGTGGTGGCCCGGTTATTATCCCGGCTGGCGCTTCGGCTACCCCTTCTACCCCTACGGCGGCTTTCGGCATCCGTAGCAAGAGCCATTTTGCTACGTTCCGGCTTAGGGGGGCACGAGGGGAAACGCCCGAAGGTCTCGATCCCCCTTGAGGGGAAAGTCCTCTCGGGGGATATCCCCTCGTTTCGTTACCCTTACTGGCGCCGGTAGACCACCAGAGCCACGCCGATCGCCGCCAGCACCATCCCCGCCAT
>JAJYMF010000253.1 GCA_021787175.1 Pseudomonadota bacterium
GGCGACGCCGCGGCGCCGGCGCTGGCGTTTCTGGGCCGGCTCGACGCGCTGATTGCGGCGCGCGAACGCGAACGCCCCGCCGACAGCTACACCACGCGCCTGTTTGAGGGCGGCGTGCACCGCATCGCGCAGAAGGTGGGCGAGGAGGGCGTCGAAACCGCATTGGCGGCGGTTGCCGAGGACGACGAAGCGCTGCGTGGCGAGGTGGCCGATCTCGTCTACCACCTGATCGTGCTGCTGCGCGCACGCGGGCTGGGCCTGGGCGCTGTCGCCGAGACACTGGCGGCGCGACATGCGGGCGGGTGAAGGCGGCGCGCAGGTTTCGCGTCGTGCTGCGGATCGCGATGCGAAGAAACGAAGGTGCGGTCTTCTCGCAGGGCGCTTCGACTGCGCTGCCCTGTGGGCAGCTACGCTCAGCGCGAGCGGAGGTAGGGGCAAAGCATCCGCTCGTGCTCGGCGAGGTCGGCGCAACGGCCCGATCACTATCCGTTCGTGCGCATGTATTGAACGCACTTGATGCCGGGGTGGCCTAGCCGCCGGGCGGCACGCTGGCCCGCATCGATGTGCGTGCCTCGGCCCAGACCTGCCACTCGGCCAGCGCGGGCGCCGCGGCGCGCCAGTCCCATTCCGGCAGGCGCAGGTCCAGATAGGCCAGGGCGCAGGCGACGCCGATGCCGTCGTGGTGGAAGTGCTCGCGGGCGCGATCGAAGCGCTGCGCCAGCGCGGGCACCGCGCGCCGGAGGGTGGCGAGGCGGCGATCGAGCATCGCCGCGGATTGCTGCTCCGGCGGACGCCGGCGTTCGAGCACGATCCCGACCGTGGTCTCGATCAGGCCCTGCGCGATCGCGGCGACGGCTTGCGCGCGGGTCAGAGCAGTCGCGTCGGTCGGCAGCAGCGACGGCTGAGGAAAGCGGCGCTCGATCCAGGCCAGGAGGGTGTCGCTGTTGCCGATCGCCTCGCCCGTATCGGTGATCAGGGTCGGCACCTGCGACAGCGGATTGGCCGCGGCCAGCTCGGGCGGCGTGGTCCAGGGATCGACCCGCACTTCCTCGAAGGCCGCCGGCGCGCCTTTTTCGAGCAGCGCAACCTTGACCTTGCGCGCGAACGGCGAGGTGGGGCTGAGATAGAGCTTCATGGTGCGTGAGTCCGGCAAGCGAGAGGAATCGATCAAGCCGCGATCGCGTCGAAATCGGCGACGCAGGGATGCGCCACTTCCGCGGGGCAGGCATTCGGCGGCCGGCAGACCAGGGTAGTGCGCAGACCGGCTTCGCGCGCGGCGTCGAGTTCGGCGGCCATGTCGGACAGAAACAGCAGGTGCGAAGGGTCCTCGCCGACGGCTGCGGCGATGCGTGCATACGAGTCCGATGCGCGCTTGGGCCCGGTTTCGGTGTCGAAATAGCCGGAGAACAGCGGCGTCAGATCACCCGCCTCGCTATGGCGGAAGAACAGTTTTTGCGCCGCCACCGAGCCCGAGGAATACACGTAAAGACGGATGCCGCGCGCGCGCCAGGCGCGCAGCCGCTGCGCCACCTCGGGATAGACGTGGGCGCGAAAGTCACCGGCGGCGTAGCCCTCTTCCCAGATCATGCCCTGCAGCGCCTTCAGCGACGTGGCCTTGCGGTCTTCGTCGATCCAGCGCTGCAGCAGGTCGATCACCTCGGTGCGCGAGGCCTCGGTGTAGCCGGCTTCCTTCGCGGCCTCATGCAGCCAGTGCTGCACTTCGGCGCGGTCGGCGTGGGTTTCGGCGAAGGCGGGCAGTCGTCGGCGTGCGTAAGGGAACAGCACATCGTGGACGAAGCGGATCGAGCTGGTGGTGCCCTCGATGTCGGTGATGATGGCGCGCAGTTCGGTCATCGCTCTCCGCGGCGCTGACGCCGCATCCAATTCAGCCGCATCGGGAACCGGCCGCGTCCAGCTTGGAGCCATCGCGATGAATCACGCCGCAACAAGCGCGCCGGCATCGGCTCAGGCGGCGTGCTCGAGCTCGAAACGCGGGAAGCGCACCGCAATGTCGCTTCCGGTGAAGCGGGCCACCCAGCCTTCGGGATTGTTGAACAGGCGGATGGCGATGAAAAACGGATGCGCTCCCATGTCGAACCAGTGCGGGGTGCCGGCGGGCACGCCGATCAGGTCGCCCTGTTCGCACAGCACTTCGTAGACGCGTTCGCCGATGTGCAGGCTGAACAGGCCCGAGCCGGCGACGAAGAAGCGCACCTCGTCCTCGGCATGAGTGTGCTCGTCGAGGAACTTCCGGCGCAGCGCCTCGCGATCGGGATGCCCGGGCGTCAGGCTGATCACGTCGACCGTGCGATAGCCCTCGCTGGCCATCAGGCGGTCGATGTCGTGGCGGTAGGCGGCGATCACGGCCTGCTGACTGGCTCCGGCCGCCAGCGGCGCCGCGGTTTCCCAGCGCTCGAAACGGACGCCAGCCGCGCCCAGTTCGCGGGCGATGCCGGCGTGTTCGTGCAGGTGCGCGACCGGAGCGTGCGGGTCGGATTCGCCGAAGATGCGCAGGCGGCTCATGACGACA
>JAJYMF010000235.1 GCA_021787175.1 Pseudomonadota bacterium
CATCGGCGGCGCGGTCACCGTCAATACCACCGTGCGCTGGCAACCGGTGCCCGGCGCCGTCGGCTACCGCGTGTGGTGGCGCGACACCACCGCGCCCGAGTGGCAGCACAGCCGCTGGGTGTCCGCCGATGCCGCCGCGCGCGACCAGGACGGTACGCTCGGCTACACCTTGGACAAGGTCAACATCGACGACTGGTTCTTCGGTGTCAGCAGCGTCTCCGCCGACGGCTACGCCAGCCCGGTGGTGTCCCCCGGGCCCAATGGCGACTTCGCGCGCCAGGTGCCGGCAGCGGCGCGGTGAACGCCCCGAGCCGTCCGATGGAGACGCCGGACCTGCGCATTCGCGCGGCGAGCGCGGCCGATGCGGCGGCCGTCGCCGCGATCTACAACCATTACGTCGCGGTGACCTGCGTCACTTTCGAGATCGAGCCGATAGCCACGCGCGACATGATCGAACGCATCACCGAGGTGCTGGATGCCGGCCTGCCCTGGCTGCTGGCCGAGGATGCCGCGGGTGCGGCCGGCTTCGCCTATGCCTCGAAATGGAAAGGCCGCCGCGCCTACCGGTTTTCCGTCGAGTCCACGGTGTATCTGCATCGGGACCATACCGGACGCGGCATCGGTCGGGCGTTGTACGGCCGGCTGTTGGAAGAGATCCGCGCGCGGCGGATGCACGCGGTGATCGGCGGCATCGCCCTGCCCAATGCCGCCAGCGTCGCCCTGCACGAGCGGCTGGGATTCCGCAAGGTGGCGCACTTCGAGCAGGTTGGCTACAAGCAGGACCGCTGGATCGACGTGGGGTACTGGCAATTGCTGATATAAAGCCCGCCGCGCGGGCTGGCGCCGAGGCCCGCGCGCGACATGGACGACCGTGTCCGGGCACGCGGCTTCAGCGATCCACCATCGCCATCTGCTTTTCGCTGTAGCGTGATCCGGCGACTTTTTCCGGCGGCAGCGCGGCATCCAGCGCAGCCATCGCGCCGGCGTCGAGGGATATTGCTGCGGCACCGAGGTTTTCCTCGAGGTAGCGGCGCCGCTTGGTGCCGGGAATAGGCGCGATGTCGGCGCCCTTGTGCAGCAGCCAGGCCAGCGCGACCTGTCCCGGCGTCGCGCCCAGGCACGCGGCCAGTTGGTGCACGGCCGCCGCGGCGTGCATGTTGGCGTCGAAATGTGCGCCCTGGTAACGCGGATCGTGGCGGCGGAAGTCGCCCTCGGGGTAATCCTCGGCGCGCCGGGCGGTTCCGGTGAGGAACCCGCGTCCCAGCGGCGAGAATGGGACCAGGCCGATACCCAACTCGCGCAGCAGCGGCAGGATGCGCGGCTCGAGATTGCGCTCCCACAGCGAGTACTCGCTCTGCAGCGCGGTGATGGAATGCACGGCGTGCGCGCGCCGCAGGGTCTGCTCGCCTGCCTCGGAGAGCCCTAGGAAGCGCACCTTGCCGGCGCGCACCAGGTCGGCCATCGCGCCGACCACCTCCTCGATGGGCACGGCCGGATCCACGCGGTGCTGGTAGAGCAGATCGATGTGATCGGTGGCGAGGCGGCGCAACGAGCCCTCGACGGCTTCGCGGATGTGCTGCGGGCGGCTGTCCAGTCCGGTGATGGCGCCGTTCTCGATCCTGAAGCCGAACTTGGTCGCGATCACGACATGCTCGCGGCGGCCGTGCAGGGCGCGCGCCAGCAGTTCCTCGTTGCTGTAGGGGCCATACACCTCGGCGGTGTCGAAGAAAGTGACGCCCAGTTCGATCGCGCGGTGCACGGTGGCGATCGACTCGCGCTCGTCGCGCTCTTCCGGGGCGCCATAGGACTGGCTCATGCCCATGCAGCCGAGGCCGAGCGAAGAGACGATGAGGCCTTGAGTGCCGAGGGTGCGCGCGGTCAGCATGGGCGTTCTCCTGGTGGATGGTGGACGGGATCAGATGACCTTAGCGCCATCCCCCGGCTGTGCCGCATGGATCTGTGAGACGGATTCATGAAAGCGGCGCGCGCACCTCGACGATCTGCTGGCGTTCCTGGCCGTCGCCCGCGGACGCGGCTTCACCCGCGCCGCCGCGCAATTGGGGGGTCTCGACATCGTCGCCCAGCGCTACGACGCGGGCGTGCGCCTGGGTGAGCAGGTTGCCAGGGACATGATCGCCGTGCACATCGGCCCGGATCCGCGCATGGCGGTGATCGGCGCGTCGGCGTATTTGGCCCGGCGCGCGCCGCGCATCCTGCGGCTCGCGGGGCCTCCGGCTGCCGGGATGCGGGTCCGCAGGCGGCCGTTACACTGTGGCGCGTTGCGCCTGCCGATGCCTACGGAGCGTTGCCGAGATGAACCACCCCGCGCCCCGCCCCAGCGGCTACAAAAACCTCTTCCTGCGCCGGCTGAAGACACTGGGCGTGCTGGTCGGTGCGCTGCTGCTGGTCGCCGCCGGCCTGTACCAGTTCTGGCCGCAGATCCTGCTGCGCATGGGCTACACGCTGCAGGCTTGGGACGCCAATCTGCGCGGCCACAGCGTCGAGGTGGACGGCGTGCGCTGGGTGT
>JAJYMF010000210.1 GCA_021787175.1 Pseudomonadota bacterium
ATCGCCCTGGTGGTGACCGGCGGTCTCGCGATCGGCCACGTCACGCTGGTGCTGCGGGACCACGAGCCGTTCGAGTTCTGGAGCAGCCTCCTCGCCGTCACGGCGGTTTCGACCCTGCTGGTCCGCGACCTCGGCAAGGCCGTCACCGCGGTCACCAGCGTGGCCTTTCGCGATCCGCTCACGGACCTCTATCAGCGCGATCTGTTCAACGACCTGGCCGGTCGCCAGATCGAGATCACCCGACGGGAGAGGACGACCTTCGCCCTGCTGGCGCTCGACATCGACAACCTCAAGGCGGTCAACGATCGCGTCGGTCATGCCGCGGGAGATAGCGTCCTGTGCGCCGTCGCCGGCGTGCTGACGGACGCGCTGCGCGGTGCCGACATCAGCGCGCGCTTCGGCGGCGACGAGTTCGTCGTGCTGCTGCCCGATCTGGATCAGACCCAGGCGCTGGAAACCGCCCGGCGCCTGCACGAGCGCATCGTCCGGCATCCCGAACTGGTCCGCCATCAGCTGATCGCATCGGTCACGGCGTCGATGGGGATTGCAGTCTATCCGCGCCATGGCGCGACCTTGCACGAATTGTTCGATGCCGCCGACACCGCCCTGCTCAGGGCCAAGGCGGCCGGAAAGAACGGCATCATGGCCGCAGCATCCGGGGATGCGCCTGCGTAAACGCGCAACCGGGAATATGCTGAGTCCGGACCCGCCGCACGCGCCCATCAGCAAAGACTGCGCCCATGCACACACGAAGACTGCATCCGGCGTTCGGCACGAATAGTCTGCGCTTGCGCCTGCTGTCGCTCGTCACCCTGGCGGCGCTGCCGGGATTTCTCGCCGCGGCCTGGACCGCGTACAGCACCAAACGCGCGGCGGATGCAGACGGCCGATCCCGGCTCGTGTCCGCAACAAAGGCCGTTCAATACGGTTTCAACGACATCCTCGACGACACCCGGTTCGAGCTGTCGCTCATCATGCCGCTGGCCGCGCAGGATCCGCTGAATTGCGCCGCCATTTTTGCGTCCATCACGAAACGGCATCCCGGATTTTCCAATATCGGCATCATCGGCGCGAACGGCCATGTCCGGTGCAGTGCCGATCAGCGCGCGGAACAGATGTACGTGGGTGATCGCGACTATTTCCGCCGGGCGCTCATAACAGACGCCGCGGTTGTCGGCGACCTCGAGATGGGCGGGCTCAGCGCGACACCCGAAATCGTCGTCGCGCAAAGAATGGCGCACGACGCCCGGCAAACACAGCAGGTCGCGTTCGTCGCCTTGAATGCGGAGGCGCTCAGCGGCACGTCCGAACTGAAGCACCTGCCGGCGGGCTCGGTCATCGCCCTCACCGACCGGCGGGGACACATCGTGGCGAGCGCCCCCGATCACCCCGGCCTGATCGGACAGAGCATTCCGGAAACACGATGGTCGGCGATCATGGCCGACGCCATCGTTCCCGGCATCGTGAAGGTGCATCCGGAGGCGGCGGGGGCCGACCTCTGGGCCTACGCGCGATTGTCCGCCGAAAGCGGCAACGGTTTCGTCATCATTCGATCGCCCCGCAACATCCTGTACGGACCGGCCTGGCTGGCGCTGCGCCGCAGCCTGACCATCACCGCGCTGGGACTTCTGGGCGTGCTCGCGCTGGCTTGGGCTGCCGGCGCGCGTCCGCTGCTGCAAAAGACCGCAGCGCTCGGTCTGGCCGCGCGCAGGCTGGCCGAAGGCGATCTCTCGGCGCGCACCGGATTGCCCGTCGCCGGTGACGAAATCGGTGCGGTGGCCGGGGCCTTCGATGCCATGGCGGGCGAGCTGCAGCGCCGCGATGAAGAGCGCGAGCACCACATGCGCGAGATCGAGCGGCTGAACCGCATCTACATCATCCTCACCGCCATCAACGGCGCGATCCTGCGCATTTCCGACACCAGGAATCTGCTCGACGAAACCTGCCGCATCGCGGTCGAAATCGGCGGCTTTCCGCTGGCGTGGGTCGGCGAAATCGACGCAACGGCACGCGTGCTCAAGCCCGTGAGCTGGGCAGGCTCGGAGGCCGACTCCATTGCGCGCCTCGTCCTGTCGCTCGACTCCGTCCAGCCCGGCGCGAACGGACCGGCGGTCGTGGCGGCGCGGGAAAACCGCATCGCCGTCGTCAACCGTTTCCTGCAGGACCCCGCAACCGCGACGTGGCACGCGCTGGGGCAGCGTCTGGGCATCCGTTCGGCCGCGGCGTTTCCGCTGTCCTTCGACGAGCACGGTGTGCAACGGGTGCTGGTCCTGTATGCCGCCGAAGAGGACTACTTCGAAACGGAGGAACTGCAGCTGCTGGAGCAACTGGCGCAGGACGCAGCGCTGGGGCTGCACAAGATCGCCACCGAGCAGGATCTGGCCCACGCCAGCACGCACGATGCGGTGACCGGGCTGCCCAATCAGACGCTGCTGGAAGACCGCCTCGAATACGCCATCGCGAGTGCGCGCAGCCGCAGCCTGTCACTGGCGGTGATCGTGCTGGACGTGGGCTTTCAGCGCATC
>JAJYMF010000051.1 GCA_021787175.1 Pseudomonadota bacterium
GGGGAGGGACACCGGACCCGCTTGCCGGCGCGGTCCCGGAGCGGCGGATCGCGCGCGGCGACGGCAGGCCGCGGCAGGCGGCAAAGGTTAGCAGATGCCTGCGCCGGGCAGGCCGCGGCGCGCGACGCCCTTGCGGCTGGCGCGGCGCAGCCGTTATCATGTGCGGCCTTTCCGTCGGGGTGTAGCTCAGCCTGGTAGAGCGCTACTTTCGGGAGGTAGAAGTCGCAGGTTCGAATCCTGTCACCCCGACCAACCGGCATGAAAAACGCCCGCCCTGCGCGGGCGTTTTCGCAAGTGCCGGTGTGAGCGCAACCTGCGACAGTCGGCCTGCGCGTCGCAACATCGCCCATGTACAACACACGCCGCCGCCTCAGCGGCCGCCGGAACGCGTGGCTTCGTAAACGGCGACATGACAGGCGGCCGCCTCCAGGAGCGGGGCATCCACCCCGAAGGCGAGTGCGCGGCGCAGCATGTCGCCGAGGATGGCGGCGCCTTCGGTGCGCGCGCCGCGCTCGAGATCGCGCAGCATGGACGCCTTCAGCGCCGAGGCAGGTTCGGCAAGAACACGCAGCGACTCTTCGCGTTGCGCCCGCGCGATGGCGCAGCCACTGCGTTCGGCGACGTCGGCGCATTCCCGATACAGCCGTTGCGCGAGGGCGTCGCCGCCCGCGGCGGCGATGTCGCCGACGCTGCCGCGCAGCAGGCAGGTGATGCCCGCCAGCGCGGCGATGAATGCGAACTTGGCCCACATCGCGGCCTGGATCTCGTTGCTCTCGATCACCTCCGAACGCATGCCTGCAAACAGCGCGCGCAAACGCGGCAGCGCCGGATCGGCGGGCGTGCGCGAGCCCCAGACCAGCCGGTCGAGCGCGCCGAAATGGCGGATCGCCCCGTCGTCCTGCAGGGTGACCGACAGGTGGCAAAGGCCGCCGAGAATGCGCCCGGCACCGAACGCGGCGTCCAGCCTGTCGAGGTGCGCCAGTCCGTTGAGCAGCGGCAGCAGCCGCGTTCGCACGCCCATCGCGGACCGCAGCGCGGCGATCGCGGCATCGAGATCGTAGGCTTTGCAGGCCAGCAGGATCAGGTCATAGCGGTCGTCTTCGGGCGCCGTCAGCATGCGCACCGGAGCAGCAAAAGGTGCCTTCTCGCTCAACACGCGCAGACCGTCCCGTTGCAGCCGCCCGGCACGCGCCGGTCGTACCAGGAACGCCACCTGCGCACCGGCCTCGATCAGTCGCGCGCCGAAGAAGCCGCCCGTGGCGCCCGCGCCGAGCACCAGCACGCGCACGGTCGGATCGGATTCCGCGCTCACATCGTCTGCGTCGGCCGCTCGGAGCTGAGAATGCCGGCGAGGATGGATTCGATGCGGGTGCGCGCGGACTCGCCCTCCGCGGACTCGCTGAACTGCACGCCGATGCCCGCGGTGCGATTGCCCTGCGCATTGGTGGGCGTGATCCAGACCACCTTGCCGGTGACCGGCAGGCGATCCTTCTCGTCCATCAGCGCGATCAGCAGGAAAACCTCGTCGCCGAGGTTGTAGCGCTTGGCGGTCGGCACGAACAGGCCGCCGCCCTTGAGGAACGGCATATAGGCGATGTAGAGCGCGGGCTTGTCCTTGATCACCACCGACAGGATGCCCTGTCGCGAAGGGCCGGCATTGGCGGGTCCTACCATGGCTGCGGCATCCTCAGGTGTGCGAACGCAAAGCCAGCCTCGCCGAATCGGCAGCAGCGGTCAAGGCGCTGCTGTCGTTCTCGCTGGCCCAACCCCAGCGATCGAAGATCCACGGTGTCGGCAGGCGGCTGACCAGCTTGACATAGAGTGGCTGCGGCCGCGTCGACGGCAGTTGCAGATGCCAGACGCCGCTTTCTCGCGCCAGTCCCGGGGCTTCGCTCCGAACGCGCTCGACCCATGGCAGTCGCCAGCCCTGCTCGCCGAGCACGACGTGCAGCTCAAACGATCGTGCCAGCAGTGCGGCGGGCTGCCATGGCAATTCGACCGTCGCGGCGGTGTTCAGCGCGGGACTGAAGGCCGGCTCGACACGGTAACTCTCGACGGCGCCGGCCAGCCGCAGCAGACGCGGGCGGCTCAGCGCCAGCTGGCTGACGTGCGCCTCGAGCGCCGCGCGCTTGCGCGCGTGGGCAGGCGCATCGAGCGGCAACGCGGCGGTGGGCTGCAGGTCGCGGCCATGCACGGTGTAGCCGAGCAACGCCGGACGCTGCATGCCCGCAGGCCAGCCCGCCAACGCCAGTTCGACCAGCACCCGCGCGGCACTGTGATCGGGATGGCGGTCGGCCAGAGTCGGCGCCGCCACCAGGGTGGGTCGCAGCGCCAGCAGGCGCTCGCGCAGGGCGCGCACGCTGTCGGCCGTGTTCGCGAGCAGGCGCGCACTGACGCCCATATCTTCCCAGCCGAGCGCGTCCAACTGCTCAGGCGCTACGCCGAGCTGATCCAGCGCCACGATGGCCTCGGCGCGCCGACGCCGGGCCCAGCGCGCGCGCTCGGCGGATCCGATG
>JAJYMF010000361.1 GCA_021787175.1 Pseudomonadota bacterium
CCGCAGCTTCACGCTCGGCCACGACATCGACGAAGCCAAAGCCGAAGCCGAGTACAACGACGGCGTGCTGAAGCTGACGCTGCCGAAGAAAGCCGGCACCGAGTCGAAGAAGCTCACGATCAAATAACAGCGATTCAAATTTGACACCAGGCCATGGCGGCCGAATAATCGGCGGCCATGGCAATCCTCAGCGGGCTACTGCAGCAGATCCTGGTACGTCCGCGGCCGGTTCCGCTGTTGATGCTGGACCAGGCTTTCCCCAGTCCCCTTTCCGCCTACCGCTACGCCGAATTCAAGCACTACCTGACGCAGATGCCGGGCTCGATCGTGCTGAGCACCCTGCCCGGCTTCGCGCAGCACCATGCGCTGTTCGCGGCGCATCATCCCGCTCTCGCGCCGCGGGTGCGCGCATTCGCGCCCGAGGACCCGCTGCCCGCGAGCCGGCTCGTCTACAACATTTTTCTCAACTCGGCGATCGCCTTCCTGCCGCATGTGGCGAGGCAGGGATTGCCGCTCGCCATGACCCTGTACCCGGGCGGTGACTTCGGCATCGGCGATGCGGCAAGCGACGCGAAGCTGGCGCAGCTGTTCGCCTACGAGGGCCTGCGCAAAGTGATCGTGACCCAGGTCGCCACCCTGGAATACCTCAAGGCGAAAGGCTACTACGATGCGGAGCGCGTCGAGCTGGTCTACGGCGCAGTGATCCCGGGCGAGTATTTTGGCGCCGCGCCGAGACGGCAGCGCTACGGCCTGGACAAGGTGACGCTCGATATTTGCTTCGTCGCTTACAAATACATGCCGCAGGGCAGGGACAAGGGCTACGACACGTTCATCGCAGCGGCGCATGCGCTGGCGCAGCGCATCCCCGAAGCGCGCTTCCACGTCGTCGGCAACTACGGTCCAGAAGACATCGACGTTTCCGCCCTGGGCGATACGATTTTCTTTCATGGCATCAAGCAGACGCCGGAATTCCCGGCTTTCTACGCGGGCATGGATCTGATCGTGTCGCCCAACGTCGCGCATCTGCTCGGCGGCGGCAAGACCGACGGCTTCCCCACTGCGGCCTGCGTCGAAGCCACGCTATGCGGTGTAGGCCTGATGTGCGCCGACGTGATGCGGCAGAACATCTATTACGCCGACGGCAGCGAGATCTGCATCATCGCGCCCGAAGTCGATGCCATCGTCGAGCGCGTACTGCACTACCGCGGCGATGCGCAGGCTTTGGCAAACCTGGGTGAACTGGGCCGCGCCCGCAGCCGGGCGCTGTTCGATCCCGCGGTGCAGCTGGGCGCGCGCGTGAACATCCTGCGCCAACTGATCCAAAGTTAGCTCGCCAGCCACTCCGGCTTGTCGTAACCCAGCGGCACCGGCGGCTGCGTCCAGTGCGCGGGCGTCTCGCCCAGGATCGCCACCGGCCGCAGGTGGCGGATGCGCCCCAGCGGCGCCTGCGTTTCCATGGTCAGCCGCGTTATCTCCTCCGGCGTCAGCTCTTCGGCAACGCCGCGTAAAGCATCCGCGCCGAGCTCGCCCCAGTCCGTGATCCAGCGCCCGGTCCGCGCCAAGGCCACGCGTACCAGCCAGCTTCCGCCCTCTTTAGCCCGGCGCTCAAGCGCGGCCATGGTTCCCAGCGCCATTAGGTAGCCGCTGACATAATCGATCGCCGACACCGGCAGATACTGCGGCTTCCCGCCCGAGGCGAGCGCCATGCCGCTGACCGTCTGCACGATGGTGTCGAAGCCGCGCCGCTCGCGCCAGGGACCGCTGCCGCGTAGCCCACCGCCGCCGCGGTGGCGGCGCCGGATGCAGCGATGCGATAAGGCGTCGGGAACACCGGATCGTCCCCGGCGATCCGGATCTGCCCGGCTTCGGGCTCGGCCAGTCCGGCCAGTGCGATCAGCTCGCTTAAAGCCTCATTCGGCATGGCGCAACACGGCCCGCGCTCACATGCCGAGCAAGCGCGGCAGGAACAGCGACAGCGCCGGGACGTAGGTCACGATCGCCAGGAACACCAGCATGGTCAGCAGCCAGGGCCACACTGCGACCGTGAGTTCGGTAATGCCCATGCGCGCAATGCCCGATGCGACGTACAGGTTGAGGCCCACCGGCGGATGGCACAGCCCGACTTCCATGTTCACCGTGATCAGGATGCCGAAATGAATCGGATCGATGCCGAGCTTCATCGCCACCGGGAACAGGATGGGCGCCATGATCAGGATGATCGAGGACGGCTCCATCAGGTTGCCGACGACCAGCAGCAGCACATTGACGATGAGCAGGAACGCGACCCAGCCGAAACCGCGCGCGACCATCCAGTCGGCCATCGCCTGCGGAATGTTCTCGTTCGCCATCACGAACGAGAACAGCACGGCGTTGGTGATGATGTAGAGCAGCGTCGCGCTCATGTTCGCCGACGACAGCAGCACGCGCGGCACGTCCTTCAGGCGCATGTCCTTGTACACGAACACGGCGATGAAAAACGCATACACGGCGCTCATTGCGGCGGCCTCG
>JAJYMF010000220.1 GCA_021787175.1 Pseudomonadota bacterium
GAAAACCGCGTAGCCCGGATGCAGCGCAGCGGAATCCGGGAATGATGCTGCATCGAGAAAGATTTTTTGTCCGCGAAGTGCGCGAAGCGCGCAAATGATTTGTTCCATTTCAAGGATCGAGCCCCGGATTTCGCCCCCATGGGGTTCCATCCGGGCTACCCATCGTATCGGTTGAACGCAACCTGGCATGAGGGCGAGCGCCGCCGCGGGCGCATCGGACAGGATGGCGCGGCCCTGCGGCTGCGATCCGCGCCAGTCGAGCCCGGGCGGGCCGCGGCCGGCGCGGGTCCGTCTTTACTCCATCGGCACGGCACGCGGCGGCAGCACGACGGCGGCCAGCCGCGGATCGGCCTTGAGCATCACCACCTCGTCGCCGAGGATGTGGGCGGCCTCTTCGAGCATGGTGTCGCGGCGCACGTCGCGGGTTTTCTCGCGCGCCAGGTCGCTCTTGAGCGGCCGCTCGTTGGCCTGCAGACCGTCGTCGGCCGCGGTGGCCGTCGGCGCCACGCTGGCGGGAGCGCCGACCGTGCTGGCCGGGGACGGACGCGATGACGCGTCGATCGCCTTCTCGCGCGTCTTGAAGGCCGCCTGCGTGGCGTCGAACGCCTTGCGCTCGCGGTCGCGCACGGCGAAGTCCAGCGACACCGTGGTCTGGTCCTGCAGGCGGCGCGCCTCGGCCAGCTCGTCGAGCATCAGCTGCCAGGCCGGCGACTTGGCCACGCGCGCGTCGTGCAGCATCAGCAGGTTGGGCAGCAGCGGCTTGAGGTTGGCCACCGGCTTGTAGTCGGCGGGCTTGATCTGCGACCACGGCAGCGCGTTGTCGTAGCTGGACTCGCCGAAATCCTTGGGGTTGATGGTCTGCGGAAAGACGATGTCCGGGGTCACGCCCTTGAGCTGGGTCGAGCCGCCGTTGACGCGGAAGAACTCGGCGATGGTCATCTTCAGTTCGCCGAGCTTGCCCTGCGGCTGCTGCGCCACCTGGTCGAGATCGACCAGGTTCTGCACCGTGCCCTTGCCGTAGGTGTTCTCGCCGATGATCAGGCCGCGGCCGTAGTCCTGGATCGCGGCGGCGAAGATCTCCGACGCCGATGCCGAACCGCGGTTGACCAGCACCGCCAGCGGGCCGTCCCAGACGCGGCCGTTGTCGCTGTCCTCCTCCTCGACGCGGCCGCGGTTGTCGCGCACCTGCACGATCGGACCCTTGCCGATGAACAGCCCGGACAGTTCGGTGGCCTCGGCCAGCGAACCGCCGCCGTTGTTGCGCAGATCGACGATCACGCCGTCGACCTTGTCCTTCTTCAGCTCGCCGAGCAGCTTGGCGACGTCGCGGGTGGCGCTGCGGTAGTTGGGATCGCCGCGGCGGCGCGCCTCGAAGTCCTGGTAGAACGTCGGCAGGTCGATCACGCCGATCTTCAGCGTGCGGTCGCCGTCGTGGATGTCGATGATCTTTTTCTTGGCCGCCTGTTCCTCGATGGTGACCTTCTTGCGCACCATCGTGATGATCTCGTGCTTGCCGTCGAGGCCGACGTCGGCCGGCAGCACTTCGAGACGCACCACGGTGTCCTTCTTGCCGCGGATCAGGGCGACGACGTCGTCGAGGCGCCAGCCGACCACGTCCTCGATCGGACAGTTGCCGCCCTGGCCGACGCCGACGATGCGGTCGCCCACCTGCAGCTTGGAACGCGAGGCCGGGCCGCCGGGCACGATCTCACGGATCTGCGTGTACTCGTCGCGCCGCTCCAGCACCGCGCCGATGCCCTCCAGCGACAGCTTCATCGAGATGTCGAAGTTCTCGCTGGCGCGCGGGCCGAGGTAGTTGGTGTGCGGATCGTTGGCCATCGCGTACGCGTTCATGAAGGTCGAGAACGCGTCCTCGCCGTCCAGCTCGCGTACCTGCTCGATGTAGTTGGCGTAGCGCTTGTCCAGCGTCTTGCGGATCTCGGGATCTTTCTGCCCGGCCAGCTTCAGACGCAGCCAGTCGTTCTTGACCCGGCGTCGCCAGAGGTCGTCCAGCGCCGCGGTGTCCTTGGCCCAGGGCGCGTGGCGGCGGTCGAGATCGAAGCTTTCCTCGCGGTTGAAGTCGAAGCCCTTGGCCAGCAGCGAGCGGGCGTAGGCGACGCGCTCGGCGACGCGCCGTTCGTAGAGGTTGAAGATCGCGAACGGGCCGCTCATGTCGCCGGTCCAGATCGCGCTGTCGAGGCCTTCGCGCAGGTTGCTGAAGCGGTCGACGTCGGCCTGGGTGAAAAAGAGCTTCTCGCCGTCCAGCGCGTCGAAGTAGGCCTTGAACACCCGCTGCGACATCGCGTTGTCGAGCGGCAGCGCCTCGTAGGAGTAGCGGGTGAGGAACCGCGCCGAGAGCTGCGCGACCTCCGATTGCGCCGCGGTCGGCGTCAGCGGGAAGGCCGACGCGGCGCGATGCGGCGCGCTGCCCGGCGCGGCGCAACTGGGCGCCTGGGCCTGGGCAACGGGGAGGAGGAGGAGCAGGGAAAGGGCGAACAGCAGGCGCCGCAGGATCATGGGTCAGGCCACCTCGACATAGCCGGCGGCGTGGGCCTGCGCGTCGGCGTGATAGGAAGAACGCACCAGCGGGCCGGAGGCGACGTGGCTGAAGCCCATCGCCATGCCGTGCTCGCGCAACGCGTCGAATTCGTCCGGAGTCCAGTAGCGCAGCACCGGATGGTGGTGTGGCGTGGGTTGCAGATACTGGCCGATGGTGATCATGTCGACGTCGTGCGCGCGAAGATCGGCCAGCGCCGCGTGCACCTGCTCCCCGGTCTCGCCCAGTCCGAGCATGATGCCGGACTTGGTCGGGATGCCGGGGTGCCGCGCCTTGAACTGGCGCAGCAGATCCAGCGACCAGTCGTAGTCGGCGCCCGGGCGCACCTCGCTGTAGAGCGCGCGCACGGTTTCGAGATTGTGGTTGAACACGTCCGGCGGCGCGGCCTGCAGCGACTCCAGCGCGCGCTCCATGCGCCCCTTGCCGCGGAAATCGGGAGTGAGGATCTCGATGCGCGTCGCCGGGCTGGCCGCGCGCACCGCGGTGATGCAGGCGGCGAAATGCGCGGCGCCGCCGTCGCGCAGATCGTCGCGATCGACCGAGGTGATCACCACGTAGCGCAGGCCCATGTCGCGGATGGCGGCGGCCAGCCGCGCCGGCTCCTGCGCGTCGGGCGGCTTCGGGCGGCCGTGGGCGACGTCGCAGAACGAGCAGCGCCGCGTGCACACCTCGCCGAGGATCATGAACGTCGCGGTGCCCTTGCTGAAGCACTCGTGGATGTTCGGGCAGGAGGCCTCTTCGCACACCGTCACCAGCGCGTTGTCGCGCAGCCTGGCCTTGAGCCGCTGCACGGCGTTGCCCTGCGGCAGGCGCACGCGGATCCAGCCCGGCTTGCGCAGCGCCGGCGCGGCGTCGAACGCGGCGCGGTTGCGCGCGATCTTGTCCTCGCCGGTGAGGCGGGCGCCGGTGACCAGCGCGGGAATGGTTTTGCTTGCAGTCGTCTCGGTCATGGCACGGGAGTGGGCGCGGCAGCGGCCGGCACGGGCAGGATGGGGGAGGCGGCTTCGGCGCGCAAGCCGAACTGGCGACACAGCTGCCCGATCAGGACATCCTCGACGTCGGCAAGACGCGAAGGTCCGCCGAGGTCGCTCAGCTGGGTCACCGCGAGGCCCTGGTAGCCGCAGGGATTGATGCGATGGAACGGCTCCAGATCCATGGCCACGTTGAAGGCGAGGCCGTGGAAGCTGCAGCCGCGGCGCACGCGCAGGCCCAGCGCGGCGATCTTGGCCCCGCCCACGTACACGCCGGGGGCGCCGTCGCGGCGCGCGGCGACCACGTTCCAGACGTCGAGCGTGTCGATGATCGCCTGCTCGATCCGGTGTACCAGCTCGCGCACGCCGAGGCCGAGCCGGCGCAGGTCCAGCAGCGGATAGGCGACGATCTGGCCGGGACCGTGATAGGTCACCTGACCGCCGCGGTCCACCGGGATCACCGGAATCTCGCCCGCCGCCAGCACATGCTCCCACTTGCCGGCCTGGCCGAGGGTGAACACCGGGTCGTGCTGCAGCAGCCAGAGTTCGTCCGTCGTCGTGGCGTCGCGGCCATCGGTGAACGCGCGCATGGCCTGCCACACCGGCGGATAAGGCTGGCGGCCGAGGCGACGAACCTGGAGGGGGCGCTGGTTGCTCATCAAGGGACCGCCCGGCGGCGCGGCGGCGGCCGGCGCGGAGCGGGTGCCTAGTGTAGCGGCTGCGCGCTTTCGGCGCGCGTCCGCACCTGGATTTTATTGTCACCCTTCGCTGCGCTCGGGGTGACAACAGAATCCAGGCTCTGCTGGCGAGCGGAAGCTCTGTCTTGAAAGAACAGGTCAGCGCGCAGCGCCTCGGCGTCAGCCGAACAGGAAATGCCGATAGCCGCCGGCGACCAGCGCGGCGATGTCGGTCAGCAGCACCGGCACGTTCAGTCCGCGCGGATAGGCAAGGTAGGCGCCGACCCACTGCGGGCGGAATTTTTCCTTGTAGCGGCGCACGCCCTGGTAGTTGTAGAAGCGGTTGCCGTAGCGGAAGGCCAGCGCGACCAGCCGCTCGTTCAGGCGCGCGTAGGGATTGGCGCCGACGTTGGACAGCGGCGCCATGCCCAGGCTGAAGGTCGCGTGGCCCTCGGCCTTGGACCACTGCAGGACGTGGGCGAACAGGAAGTCCATGGTCCCGCGCGGCGCGTCGGGCAGGTGTCGCATCAGGTCGACGCTGGCGTGTCCCTTCGGTCCGTAGGGCGGCTGCAGGTTGGCGAAGGCGATCAGTTCGTCGTCGCGGTACACCAGCGCCAGCGGTCCCCAGGCGAAGTAGGAGGGATCGAAGCGGCCCAGCGAGAAGCCCTTCTCGGTCTGGCCCTTCTCGGCCAGCCAGGCGTCGGAGACGCGTTCGAGATCGGCCTGCAGCGCGGTGTCGAACGGCGGCTGCGCCATGCGGAACTCGAGCCGTTCGCGGCCGGCGCGATTGACCGCCTGGCGCAGGTCCTCCCAGCGCTTGCCGGTCAGCGAAAACTCCGCCAGCGGCACCAGCGCCAGTTCACCCAGCTTGAACAGGTCGAAGCCGAGATCGTGGAAGCGCGCCAGATCGGGCTCCAGCACCTCGTAGAACACCGGCACGCGGTCGTGGCTGTCGGCGAAGCGGCGGAAGTCGAGCACCGCTGGCGTCAGCGCGGCTTCGTCGCCGCTGGGCGCGCCCAGCGCCACCAGACGGTCGCGCACCGCGCCGTAGGCGATCAGCGCGCGATGATCGGCGGCCCAGAACAGATGCTTGTCGCCCATGAAGGTGAGGTGCGCGAACTCGCCGCCGCCGTGCTCGCGATACAGCGCGCGCGCCTGCTCCAGTTCGGCGTGCCCCGGCCGCGGCAGCTGCGGGCGGCGCACCGCGAAGGCCTGCCAGATCAGATAGATCACCAGACCCAGCAGCGCCGCGCCCAGCCCGCGCGCCAGCCGCGAGGTATGCGCCTCGGCGCCGGTGGCGAGCATGTCGAAGCTGTCGTCGCCCAGCACCTCGGCGACGCCGATGGCGAAGAACACGCCGACCACGCTCAGCAGTCCCAGCAGCCAGCCCAGCGTACGCGCCGAGCTCAGGCTCATCGCCCGGCGCGAGAACGCCGCGCGGCGCGTGCGCAGCAGGCCCGACACCGCCAGCAGAAACAGCGCCTCGCCCCAGTGCAGGCCCTTGGACAGCGCCAGCAGCGCGCTCAGCCACAGCGTCCACTGCACCAGCCGGTAGGCGACGCGCACGCGGCCGTCGATGCCGCGCGCCAGCCCCAGCAGCAGCACGCCGGTCAGCACCGACAGCCAGTGCGAGCCCTCGAACGCCGGCAGCGCCAGAGCGCTGGACGCGTGCAGCATGCGGTGATGCAGCGAGGGCAGCAGCGCCGAGACCAGCAGCAGCACGCCGGCGCCGAAGGTCAGCAGGGCGAGGATGCGCACGCCGAACTCGGCCAGCGCGCCGGCCGGCACGCCGAGCACCGCGAACAGCGGATTCTCGGCCAGCCGCACGCGCCAGCGCGCCAGCGCCGGCACCCGCTGCGCCAGCATGCCGCCGCCCAGCCACAGGCCGACCAGCATCGGCAGCAGGTAATAGACGATGCGGAACAGGAACAGTCCGGCGCCGACGCGCCCCTGCGGCACGCCGGCCGCGGTCAGCGCCAGCAGCAGCACGCCGTCCATCACCCCGAAGCCGCCCGGAATCAGGCTGACCAGGCCCAGCACCGCGGCGCAGCCGAACGCGGCGAGCAGCAGCAGCGGCGACACCGCCGCCCCGGCCAGATGCAGGCAGAACCACAGCGTCGCTCCGGCCAGCATCCAGTCCACCAGCGACAGTCCGGCCAGATGCAGGCGCAGCGTCAGCGGCGGCTGGCCCTGCTCGGCGGGCAGCCAGGCCATCAGCCGGCGGTTGCCGGTCAGCACCAGATACACCGGCAGATACAGGGCGGCAGCGACCAGCACCGCGATCGCCAGCCAGTGCATGGCGGCGTTGGGCGCCGGGGGCACCGCGTGCATCGCCAGCGCGGCGATCACCAGCACCGACAGGCCGGTCGGCAGCGCCAGCACCTGCAGGCCGATCAGCGCCGCGCCGCGCCTGAGCGGCACCTGGTGCGCCGACAGTCCCAGCAGGCGCACGCCGGAGCCGACCGCGCCGGACAGGTTGAGCGTGTTGGCCAGCGCATTGGCGACGAAGGACAGCCGCAGCAGCGCCGGCAGCGGCAGGTCGATGCGCAGCCAGCGCGCGGCGGCGACGTCGATCAGGCCGGTGTAGGCGACCGCGGCCAGCGCGAACAGCGCGACGGCCGCGGCCTCGACCGTCGGAATCGCCAGCAGGGTGCGCTCGAGCGCGGCGAGGTCGAAGCTCTCCAGCTCGCGCCCGGCCAGCACCAGGGTGCCGATCAGAAACGTCAGCGGCAGCAGCCAGCGCAGGGCGCTCAGCAGGACGTGTCGCGGCGGTCCTGGCGCGGGTTCGGTGGCGTCCATGACGGTTCGGCGGAAGCGGGAGTCCGTCTATCGTCGCATGGCCTCGGCCGGCCGGTCAGCAACGCGTCGCGTCGCCGGCGGTTCGGCGGGCGTTGTTCCGGCGCAAGCCGGCATGACGCCCGCCCCGGCGCTCCCTCACGGCGTCGGCTGGCCGGTCAGCATCTCGTCCAGAGCCTGCCGGTACTGCGGCAGCCAGTTGCGCGGTACGCCGAAGCCGTGGCCGACATGCGGCAGCAGCACCCCGCGCGCGCCGATCACGCCGGCCGCGAAGTCGGGCGTGAAGTGCGGCGCGCAGACCTCGTCGATGCTGCCCTGCAGGATCGTCCACGGCGCGGCGACGTGGGTGTTGCGAGCGAACGAGGGCGTGTGCGGCGGCTTGGCCGCGCGCGTCCAGGTGAGATCGCCGGCGCCGGGGCAGTAGGGCTTGTGGAAGACCAGGTCCGGACAGAAGCCAAGGCTGATGCCGCCCTGGAACTCGGCGGGCTGCGCCTGCACCAGCGCCGCGTAGACCACGGTGGCGCCGGAGGAGTAGCCGATCAGGCCGACCGGCAGCGTGCGCGGCAGGCCCAGCGTCTGCTCGAGATCGGCGGCCAGGCCCTTGAGCACGCCGGCGGCGTCGGTGCAGGGCGCGGGGTCGCGGTCGAGCGCGTGCAGCAGATGCGGCGTGCTGAAGCCGGCCACCCACATGCCCTTGGCCGCGGCCTCCTGCGCCATCTGCCAGACGCCCAGGTTCCAGCCGCCGTCGCCGGAGAGAAACAGCGCCAGTCCGCGCGCCGGGCCCTCGGGCGCGTAGAGCGTGATCGCGCCGAACAGCGGGCGCTCGATCGTGCGCGCCGCGGCGGGATCGGCGCGTTCGGGCTTGCGCGCGGTCGCCGCAGGGGCGGGTGCGGCGTGCGTGGTCGCGGCAACCGCCAGGTGCGGCGGCTGCGGCAGCATCGCCGAGCTGGCAGGCGCAGCCGGCGGCGTGGCGGGCGGCGTGGCGGGCGGCGTGGTCTGCGCTGCGGCGGCGAAAACGATGCCGCAGAGCAGCGGCAGCAGGAGCGGGCGATGGCGCGGCAGATTCATGCGGGAAGGGTCAGAGCGGCGGGGCGCGAAGCGTATCCGACCATGGCGTCGCGGCGGGGTTCCCCGGCGGCGTTCGGCTTTTTCCCCGATGCGCCTGCGGTGGGCGGTCGCAGGCTGGGCCGCGCTTGATCCGCGTCAAGCAGGGTTGAACGACGGCGGGCTACATTGCAATTCGTGATGTTGCTCAGCTGCCAAGAACCCTGAGGCCGTGGAGGCCGCCGCCGAGGGCACGTATCGCCGCTCTTGGATGCAGTCAGGAGCGTGCGCGGTTGACTCTCCCTTCTCACCGCACGAGTCTGCGCGACAAGACCGCGCGGATCCCGCTCCAGGAGTCTGATCATGATTGACGCCACCGTCGTCGAACTCTCGCGCTGGCAATTTGCCTCCACCGTGATCTATCACTACCTGTTCGTGCCCCTGACGCTGGGCCTGAGCTTCCTGCTGGCGGCGATGGAGACGGTCTACGTCACCACCGGCAAGCCGATCTACAGGCAGATGGCGCAGTTCTGGGGCAAGTTGTTCATGATCAACTTCGCCCTCGGCGTGGCCACCGGCCTGACCATGGAGTTCCAGTTCGGCACCAACTGGTCGTTCTACTCCAGCTTCGTCGGCGACATCTTCGGTGCGCCGCTGGCGATCGAGGGCCTGATGGCCTTCTTCATGGAGTCCACCTTCGTCGGCCTGATGGTGTTCGGCTGGGAGCGCCTGTCGAAGGGTCAGCATCTGGCCGTGACCTGGCTGGTGGCGCTGGGCTCCAACCTCTCGGCGCTGTGGATCCTGATCGCCAACAGTTTCATGCAGGACCCGCTGGGCGCGCATTTCAATCCCGTGACCCTGCGCATGGAGCTGACCAGCTTCCAGCAGCTGATCTTCAGCCCCGACGCGCAGTCGAAGTTCGTCCATACCAGCATCGCCGGCTACGTCACCGGCGCGATCTTCGTTGCCGGCATCAGCGCCTGGTACATGCTCAGGAACCGGCACATGGAGCTGGCCAAGCGCTCGTTCCGCATGGCCGCGCTCTACGGCGTGCTGGCCACGGTGGGCGTGATCACGCTGGGCGACGCGCTGGGCTTCGTCGCCGCGCAGGCGCAGCCGACCAAGCTGGCGGCGATGGAGGGCCTGTGGAAGTCCGAGCCGGCGCCGATGGCGTTCAACCTGATCGCCTTTCCCGACCAGTCGCTGCAGAAGAACGAGGGCGCGGTGCAGGTGCCGTATCTGCTGTCGCTGCTGGTCACCCACTCGCTGGACGGCAGCGTGCCTGGCATCGACGCTCTCGAGCGGCAGGCGGCGCAGAAGGTCGAGAACGGTATTCCCGCGGTGCTGGCGCTGAAGACGCTGTCGACGAACCCGCACGACATTGCGGCGCTGGCGCAGTTCAAGGCGCACGAGCAGGACCTGGGCTACGGCTTCCTGGTGCAACGCTACGCGCCCGACCTCGAGCACGTGACGCCGCAGCAGGTGCAGCAGGCGGCGCGCGACAGCATTCCGCCCGTCGCGGCGGTGTTCTGGTCGTTCCGGCTGATGGTGGGCTTCGGCCTGCTGATGCTGGCGTACTTCGTGCTGGCCGTGATCTACACCCTGCGCAACCGGGTCCAGCACCAGCGCTGGTTCCTGCGCGCGGCGGTGTGGATGATCCCGATCCCGTTCCTCGCCAACGAAACCGGCTGGCTGGTCGCGGAGCTCGGTCGGCAACCGTGGACGGTGTTTGGCGTGCTGCCGACCTGGATGAGCGCCTCGACCCACAGCGTCGGCTACATGGTCTTTTCGCTGTCCGGCTTCGTGCTGCTGTACTCGATTTTCATCGCGGTCGAGATGGCGCTGATGGTGCGCAGCATCCGCCAGGGCCCCGACGAGCCGGGTAGCGGCGATTCGCGATCCGCGCCGCGGCCCGCCATCGCGCCGCACCCCGCGTATGCCGCTGCGCGCGATCCCCATCCGGAGGGCTGAGCCATGGAACTTTTCGCGACGTTGCAGGTGATCTGGTGGCTGCTGCTGGGCGTGCTGCTGATCGGGCTGGCGGTGATGGTCGGCATGGACATGGGCGTGGGCACCATCCTGCGCTACGTCGGCCGCAGCGATATCGAGCGCCGCGTCGCGCTCAATGTGATCGGCCCGCACTGGGACGGCAACCAGGTGTGGTTCATCCTCGGCGGCGGCGCGGTGTTCGCCGCGTTCCCGCTGATCTACGCCACCGCGTTCTCGGGCTTCTACGTGGTGATGCTGCTGCTGCTGTGGTCGATGATCGTGCGGCCGCTGGGTTTCGAGTACCGCAGCAAGATCGCCGATCCGGCGTGGCGCAACGTCTGGGACTGGAGCCTGTTCGTCAGCGGCGCGGTGCCGATGGTGGTGTTCGGTGCCGCTTTCGGAAATCTCTTTCTGGGTGTGCCGTTCCACTTCGAGTGGAATCTGACCTCGTTCTACACCGGCAGCTTCCTCGCCCTGCTCAATCCGTTCGCGATCCTGTGCGGGCTGCTGTCGCTGGCGCTGTCGGTGTGCATGGGCGCGGTGACGGTGATGAACGGCGCCGAGGGCGCGCTGCATCAGCGCGCGCGCCGGCTCGCGACGTGGGCACCGTGGGTCGCGGTCGTGCTGTTCGCCGTCGGCGGCGTGTGGGTGCACGCGCTGCCCGGTTATCAGATCACGCAGGGGCCGGGCGCGGGCATCCCGCAGACACCGCTGCAGCAGACGGTCGCGCTGGCGCCGGGCGCCTGGCAGGCCCTCTTCGCGGCGCATCCGTTGCTGTGGCTGGTGCCGATCCTCGGTTTCGCCGGCATGCTCGGCCTCAGTCTCGCCGCGCGCGCCGGGCGTTCGCATCTGGCCTGGTGGCTGGGCGCGCTGGCCTGGATCGGCGTGATCGGCACGGCGGGCGTGTCGCTGTTCCCGTTCCTGCTGCCTTCCAGCAGCGACCCGTCGGTCAGCCTGACGGTGTGGAATTCCAGCTCCAGCCAGCTCACCCTGCTGTGGATGCTGGGCTTCGCGGTGGTGTTCGTGCCGCTGATCCTCTGGTACACCAGCTGGGCGTTCTGGGTGATGCGCGGCAAGGTCAAGGCCGAGCAGATCGCCCACGACGAACACGCCTATTGAGGGTGCCTCGATGAAGACCTTTCTCTATTTTCTTCTGTTCATGTTCATCGCCGCGGTGGTGATCCTGCTGGCGGCCATGCTCGGCGATCTCGGCGCGTGGTACTTCGCCTGGCTGATCGGTACCGCGATGATCGTGCTGATCGCGGCCGCGGGCGCGGCGCTGCTCGATACCCAGGAGGAACAGGCCGCCGGTCGTTCCGGGCAGGCGCCGCCGCGGCCGTCGTGAATCGGCAGAGCGAGTGCTGACGATGACGGGGCTGCGCGCAGCCCCGTCGCGTTTCCGCCGGCGGATTGGCCGGACGGGTGTCATCGTCGCGGCGGACGCGATGTCCGGGCGTGTCACGCAAGAGGACGCACAAGGTGACGCAGACGCATGAGGCCGGCGCCTGGTTGCGGCGCGAGGGCGCGGCGTTGCGGCGACCGTTGCGCCGCGCCGCGGCGCTGAGTGCGCTGCAGGCGCTGGCGCTGGTGGCACAGGCCTGGCTGCTGGCGTGGCTGTTGAATGCAGCGCTGTTCGCGCACGCTGGTTTGCGTGCGTGTGCGCCGGCACTGCTGGCGCTGCTGCTGCTCGCGCCGCTGCGTTTGTTTGCGCAACTGGGTGCACGGCGCGTTGCGCACGCGGCGGCGCTGGGCTGGAGCGCCGCGATCCGCACCCGCCTGCTCGAGCGCACCCGCGCACTGGGGCCGCTGGGTCTGCGCGCCGCGGCCAGCGGCGAGCTGATCACGCGACTGGTGGACGGCGTCGATGCGCTGCTGCCCTACGCCGCGCGCTATCTGCCGCAGACGTTCACCGCGGTGCTGGTGCCGCTGCTGCTGGCGGCCGCGGTGTTTCCCGCCGACTGGATCTCGGGCCTGATCCTGCTGCTGACCGCGCCGCTGATCCCGCTGTTCATGACCCTTGTGGGCAACGCGGCCGAGCGCGCCAGTCAGCAGCGCTACGCCGAGCTGAGCCGGCTGGGCGCGGCCTTCATCGACGCATTGTCCGGGCTGACGACGCTGCGTGAACTCAACGCCGCCGAGCGCACCGCCGCGCATCTGGCCGACGACGGTGAAGGCTATCGCCGCGCCACCATGCAGGTGCTGCGCGTGGCCTTTCTTTCCGCGCTGGTGCTGGAGTTCCTTGCCACCGTCAGCATCGCCGTGGTGGCGGTGCTGATCGGCTTCCGCCTGCTCTGGCACGAGCTGTCGTTTCGCGACGGCCTGTTCGTGTTGCTGCTGGCGCCGGAGTTCTACGCGCCGCTGCGTGCGCTGGGGGCGCTGCGGCATGCGCGCATGGACGCCCTGGCCGCGGCCGCGCCGCTGGCCGCACTGGAGCAGGCGCCGCTGCAGGCGCCACCGCTGGCCGGCGGCGCGGCGCCCGCACCCGATGCGGCGCCACGCGTGAGCATTACTGCGCTGCGCTACACGCCCGATGGTCGCAACAGGGTGCTCGATGATCTCGATCTCGAGTTGTCCGCGGATCGCATCACCGCGCTGGTGGGCGCCACCGGCGCCGGCAAGAGCTCGCTGCTGAACCTGCTGCTGGGATTCGCCGCGCCACAGCGTGGGCATATCCGCATCGACGGCGCCGAGCTGACGTCGCTGGACCTCGACGCCTGGCGCGCACGCATCGCCTGGGTGCCGCAGCAGGCGCACGTGTTCGCCGGCACGCTGGCCGACAATCTGCGTCTGGCGCGACCGCAGGCCGATCGTGCCGAGCTCGATGCGGTCGCGATCGCCGTCGGTCTCGACACCGTTCTGGCGCGCCTGCCACGCGGCTGGGACACCGTATTGGGCGAGCACGGCGAAGGGCTCTCCGGCGGCGAGCTGCAGCGGCTGGCCCTGGCGCGTGCATTGCTGCGCCGGGACGCGCGCGTGCTGCTGCTGGACGAGCCGACCGCGCATCTCGATGCCGACAGCGCGCGGCGCATCGGGCAGGTCCTGCGCGAGGCGGCGCGCGGACGCACGGTACTGTGGATCGCGCACCGGCTGGATGCGGCGCTCGCCGCCGATCAGATCGCGGTGCTGCAGGGCGGGCGCATCGTCGAATGCGCGCCGCCGGCGCAGTTGCTGCGCGCGGGTGGTGCTTTCGCCGCCCTGCACGCGGCGGAGTATGCGTCGTGAGCGCTGCTTGCGCGCCGCTGCGTCGCCTGCTCGGGCTGATGCGGGCGCAGCGCGCCTGGCTCTGGGGCGGGCTGGCGCTGGCGGTACTGGCGGCGCTGGGCGCGGTCGGGCTGATGGCGACCTCGGGCGGGTTCATCGCCGCGATGGCGCTGGCGGGCGCCAGCGGCGCGGCGATCAACTACTTCACGCCCGCGGCGCTGATCCGCGGCTTCGCCATCCTGCGCAGCGGCGGGCGCTACGCCGAGCGCCTCGCCACCCACGAGGCCACGCTGCGCGCGCTGGCCGACCTGCGCGTGTGGCTGTTCGGGCGGCTCATCCCATTGGCGCCGGCGCGGCTGGCCGCGCTGCGCAGCGCCGAGCTGTTCGCGCGCCTGCGCGCCGACATCGACGCGCTGGAGCACGTCTATCTCGCCGTGCTGGTGCCGACGGGCGTGGCCGTCGTCATCACCCTGCTGACGTTTGCGGTGACGCTGGCGACGCTGCCCTGGGCGGCCTTGCCCTTGCTGGCGCTGGCCGCGGCGGCCGGCGTGGTCTTGCCGGCGTGGACCCGGCGTCGCGGCGCCGCCGACGCGGCCGCGGCGGTGAGCGAAGCCGCGCAGCAGCGCGATCTGCTGATGGACGCCCTGCGCGGCCACGCCGATCTGCTGGCGCTGGGTGCGGACGGCGCGCAGCGTCGGCGCATCGACGCGCTGGCGCAGCGGCTCGACGCACGGCGCGCGCGACTCGACCGCCTGCAGGGGCTGGGTCAGGCCGCTGCCGGGCTGGCCGCGCAGGGAGCCGTGCTCGCCCTGCTGCTGCTCGGCCTGCCGGCGCTGGCCGCGCACGCGCTGGCGTCGCCGCTGCTGGTGCTGCTGGTGCTGCTGACCCTGGCCTTGTTCGAGGTGCTGGCGCCGCTGCCCGAG
>JAJYMF010000336.1 GCA_021787175.1 Pseudomonadota bacterium
GCCCGCTGGGTACCGGCAATACCGGCGGCACCAATTGGAACAGCGGCTGGATCGTGGGCACCCAGCCGGCGACGGGATCCAGCGTGATCCTCAACACCACGGCGCTGAGCACGGGCGGACCGACGCTCAAGACCGCCGGCGGCAGTACGGCGATCCGCTTCAACGGTCGCGGACTGGCGACCGGCCAGGATATTTTCGTGATCTGCGACAGCCGCGGCACCAGTTACGCCCAGTCGGTGCAGGTCTATGCCACCGGCTTCATCCAGGCCTCGCCGACGCGCGGCGGCACGGCACCCGACGGTACGACCAGCATCTCTTGCCCCTAGGAAGCGTCATGAAGCGACACCGTCAGCGCGGATTTTCCCTGCTTGAAGTGCTGGTGACCGTGGTCATCTTGTCGATCGGCATGCTGGGCGTGGCGGCGGTGCTGGTGACCGTGCACAAGGCCAATGCCTCGAGCTACATGCGCCAGCAGGCCGTGCAGCAGGCGTACGACATCCTCGATCGCATGCGCGCCAATCGGACCGCTGCGCTGCAGGGCGGTTACAACATCGCGCTGACGACCGTGCCCGGGGCGCCCTCCGTCAACTGCACCAGTGCAAGCTGCAATCCGACGCAGATGGCCAACTATGACCTGTGGCAATGGCATACCGACCTGACGAACGATTTGCCCGTCGCGTCAGCGTCCATTGCGACCTCGGTGCTCGGTACGCCACCCAACGCAAACACGGTGGTGACGGTGACGGTGCAGTGGAGCGATACGCCGACCCAGCAAACCCTCAGCCAAAGCGTTCAACCGGCTACCTACACCTTGCAGACGGTGATGTGATGCGACACACGCGCGGTTTCACACTGGTCGAACTGATGGTGGCGGTCGCCATCGGCCTGGTTCTCCTGGCCGGCATCGCCACCGTTTTCATCGCCCAGCGACAGGTCTACACCACGGCCAGCGCGCAGGCATCGATCCAGAATGCCGAAAACGCCATCGCCGCCATGGTCACCCCGTCCATTCGCAGCGCCGGGTTCGCCGGGTGCGGCTCGTTCAATTCGGCATGGAATCAAAGCATCATTACCCCATCGGGCGGGCTGGCGTACAACTTCACGGCGCCGGTCCAAGGCTACGATGCCGTGGCCGCGATGACTTCCTTGAATGCCCCTGGCAGCAGCAGTGCCGCTGACTGGAGCCCGGCACTCGATAGCTCCTTGCTCGGACTGCCGGCGCCGGAAACGCCGGAAAAGGGCAGTGACGTCATCGCAATCGCGGGCACCATGCCCGGCACCATGCCTGTTTCAACAACCAATGGGCCGGGGGCATCCGGGCAGCTTGCAGTCGCCACGCTGCCTTATCCGAGCGGCACGCCGAGTGCCATACCAGCGGGCACAATTGCCATTGTGAGCAATTGTGCCAAGGCACAATTTTTCCTAGTCTTTTCCCAGTCCAGCAACAGCGCTAACAACGTTGTCCATGTGAATTGGAGCGAGACGGGAAACAAACAAGCCGATTTTACGACCCAGTTCCCGGTGGGGTCACAGTTTTCACTGATCCAGCAGGTCGTCTACTACGTGGGCCAGACACCAGGCGGACAAAGCGCGCTCTACGCGGCGGCCATGATGAACAACCAGTGGCAGTCCCTGTGCGTGTTGTTCGGGACGTGTCCCGCCACGGGTAGCGGACCGCAGGCGAGCTTCTACGCGCCGCAGCCTCTGGTCCCGGGCGTCGACAACATGCAGATCCTGTACGGCGTCGGGCAGGGTGGGGTGTCCCAGCAATGGGTACCCGCCTCGCAGGTCACGAACTGGAACCAGGTCAATGCGGTGCGCATGGGGTTTCTCATCGAGGGTCCGATCGGGTCAGCGACCTATGAAAGCAATCCGACGGCCTGGCCCGTACTGGGCACAACGGTGAATGTGCCTCGTGACACGCGCCTTCGTCATGTCTACGTCATGACCATTTCGATCCGGAATGCCACCCTATGAAAACATCCCTTCTCAAGTCCGGATGCAGGTCCCAGCGTGGTTTTGTCTTGCTGACCGCGCTGGTCATGCTGCTGGTGCTGACTCTCACGGCCCTGGTGGCCATGACCTTCGAGAGCAACCAGGCTCGAGTTGCCGGCAACACGGCCAATGCGCAGATTGCCTTTCAAACCGCGGACGGGGCCCTCCGGGTCGCCGAAGGGAATCTTCTGGCGGGCCTCTATCAGGTCGGGACCAATGGGGTCTACCAGTTTGTCGCGGCGGCCTCGCCGTTGTGGTTACCCTCTTCAACGGCATGGACGACGGGTGGTCAATACATTGACAGCGGTTTCCAGGGTGGTTCTTCACAGGATGCACGAATCATTGTCGAGCAACTGCCATCCGTGTCAGCCAACGGCGGCTGCGTGTCTTCGGCCTGCAGCTCAGGTTACGGCGGTAGCGGGCCGCCACAGCGGGTCTTTCGCATTTCCTCGCGCGCAGTGGGTGCCAACGGCAAATCGGTGGTCATCGTTCAAAGCATGTTCCGCGAGTGACTGGCCCTCAGGGGCCATCGAGGATGGTCATGAAATTCGCATTGACGTTCCGTAGTGTCGTGATTGGCGGTGTCGTCGCCGCGGTGGCGGGAGCGTTTGCTCCGCCCACGGTTGAGGTAGAGGCAGCGACTCCGCCCACGATCCCGATCTCGCAGGTGCCACTGAGCATTTCGATTCCAGTGCACCCACAGGTGTTTATTGCACTCAGCAATTCCGAGTCGATGGATGGAAATCTCAATGGCGCCATCCTGACCGGCAGTGGCGGCGGTGCTTCGGGAGGTGGCTATTTGTCGCCCTTCGCCGGCGGCACCTATTCGGGCACAGGCGCGCCCCCGGTTTCCCCAGACACCTATGCGATACCCGGTGGATTTACGCCTGCCTGCAGCGCGTTTACGGGAGCTTGCACCGGAGCGACCTCGGGGGCAGTGGTCAGTGCGCCAGGCACTGCGGCTTATACCCTGACCGATCCCAATGGAGTCGAGTACGACAACAGCCCCAGTCGCCTCAACGTGGCCAAGGAATCGATCCAGTCGATCCTGCAGTCTTACATGGCGGACACTGATTTTGCATTGGCCGACTACAGCACCTCAGGCTCAAGTGTCTACCCGACTTGGGTTTACTACATGAGCCCGTTGGGTACCTCGGATCAGCCTGGTGTTTTTACTTTTACCAGCACGGCTGGCGCGGGTGCCTATGCAAATCCATGTTACTTGAAGGTCAGTGATCTTAATTGTCTTGCCATCCAGGGCTACTACGGGACGGGCTATGGGGCAATATCCATGCCGTATGTCGTTGCCCAAATATCCAGTGACGACCCGTCTGTGAATGATGTCCTTTATGCATATTCCGGACTCGCGGATGCATTCGTAACTTATAATGGCCCCAATCCTCCGAATCCCTACACGACTTACAGCATATCTGCCTACAATAATGGAGGCATTACGACGACCTATGGCAACTTGACGGCCGGAGGGGGCGGATTTACTACAACTCCAACAAATGCCGGGTTCATCCCGTTTTCTCCGCAAGTGATGTATGCCCAGCGTGGTTTTGCATACGGGGGTAGCCAGTCGGCTACCACCGGCAATGTGGTCGTGCCGATGACTTCGGCCGGCAAGCAGCCAACGACTTCGAGCGTCCAAACGGCTATTTCAAAGTTCACCTCATTTCTTTTCCCGGAGACAAGCGACGCTTCCACCAGTGAGATCAAGGCCATTGCTGGGCAGGCACCGAGTGCAGGACTTTTGTCCAAGGCGCTGGCTTATCTTCCGACGGTAGCGGGCAGTGGCAGCTGCGTTCCGAGTCAGTATGTCGTGATGATCACGGACGGGCTTCCCACCGAAGACCTCGATGGCAAGCTCTGGCCGCCTCTCGGCAGCGCCGCGGCTATCGGCTATGGCGTGTCGGCCACCTTTAATGCAGACGGATCGTTAAATTCCACCAATGATCAGGCTTTGACTGACACCATCGCCCAGATCACTCTGCTAAAGAGCAAGGGTATCAAGACCTATGTGGTCGGCATGGGCGCGGGTGTGAATCCCCAGGTGAATCCACAGGCTGCGGCGACCCTCAAGGCGATGGCTGTGGCCGGAGGCACAGGCGCCTACTTCCCGGCCAGCAGCCCTGCGGCATTAGTCAATGACCTTACGGTCATCCTCAATCAGGTGCAGGCCGGCAATCTCTCAACCAGCGCCGCGGCGGTGAACTCCACCGGCCTGAACACCAATTCGGTGGTCTACGAGGCTTCCTACAATACGAACTGGACCGGTGACCTGCGTGCTTTCCCCGTCCTGGCGAACGGCTCGGTCAATACCAGCCCGTCCCAAGCCATCTGGAGCGCCCAGACCCAGATCGATCAGCAGGCCAGCGGTACCGGTTGGTCGACCAATCGCGTCATTGCCACCTGGAACCCGTCACTGAACGGCGGTGCGGGAGCGGGTGCACCGTTCCGCTGGGGTACGACCGGAACGCTGGCGTCAACATCCATTTCGCCGTCACAACAGACCATCTTGAACAGCACGGACAGTCTTGGCCAGTCGCGCCTGCACTATCTGCGCGGTGATCAGTCCAACGAGCAGAGCAACGGCGGACCCTTCCGGAACCGCCCCCACCTCCTTGGCGATATCGTGGACAGCAATCCGATCTACGTCGGTGCTCCCAACGGCCCCTATGCGAACGACAACGGCAGCAATCCGAGTTTCAACACGAGCTATGCCACGTTCGAGACCACGTACGCCAACCGCAGTCCCGTCATCTATGTGGGCGCCAACGACGGCATGCTGCATGCGTTTGATCCGAAAACCGGCAAGGAGCTGTTTGCCTTCGTACCCAATGGGGTCTTTGCGAACCTGCCCAATCTCAGCAATCCGCTGTACAGCCACAACTTTTACGTCGATGGTTCGCCGCAGGCGGGCGATGTGCAGTTCGCGGATGGCAGCTGGCATACGCTCCTGGTTGGCGGCGAAAATGCCGGCGGCCAGACGATCTATGCGCTGGATGTGACCAATCCGGTCAATCTGACCACCGAGGCAGCGTTGGCCGGTGCAGTGAAATGGGAGTTCAGCGATCCGGACATGGGTTACAGCTTCAGCACACCGACCATCGCACGGATCAGTCAGCAGAATTCGAGCTCACCGGCATTCGCGACCTTCTTCGGCAATGGTTACGACAGCGTGTCCGGGCACGCCATCCTCTATGCGGTCAATGCCCAGACCGGCGCACTGCTGAGAAAGATCGACCTGTGTGCCGCGATTACCAACGCCTGCAACAGCAGCCTTGCGGACGGACTCTCCAGCGTGGTCGCGGCCAGCTCCGACGGAGTCCTCGGGGATCCCGTGGATCATGTCTTTGCGGGCGATCTGCAGGGCAATCTGTGGTCGATCAACGTGTCCAACACGCTTCCGAGCAAGTGGACGGTGCGGCTGCTGTTCAGGGCAGCGGACTCCAGTGGCAACCCGCAGCCCATCACGACGACACCCTCGGTCAGCCTCAATCCGAATTACCCCGGCCAACTTGGCCTCATGGTGTTCTTCGGTACCGGCCAATTGCTCGCGACGAGCGATCTCAGCACCACCCGGACGCAGTCGTTCTATGGCGTATGGGACCAACCCGTCACCAGCACCTCGTCCGTGGCGAATGCCTACACACGCAGCAACCTGCAGGCGCAAACCTTGACGACGGTGACGGCGGCGACGTCCGGTTTGCCGCAGGATGTGCGCACGGTGACCAACAACTGCGTCTACTACTCGCCGCCGGGCGCGAGTATGCCGACGGGCTGCACGGCCCAATCCAATCCTACGGCCCAGGAAGGCTGGTACATGGACCTCCCTGCGGCCGGCGAACGTGTGGTGACCGATCCGCGGCTCGAGAATGGGGCCGTCGTGTTCACCACCAATGCGCCGACGTCCGCATCGAGTACCCAGTGCAGCGTCGGCTTCAATTCCTTCCTGATGGACGTGAACTACGTCAATGGCGGTTCGTTCTCGCAGCCGGAGCTGGATGTCAACGGTGACTACACGATCAACAGTGGTGACCAGGTGACGGTGGGCGGTACCCCCTACAATCCGGTGGGCATGGCCATGGGGCAGGTCTATTCGGCCGCGCCGACCATCATCAGCGCCAATCTGGGCACTGCGCACGCGGTCAAGCTGGTGACACGCTCCGATCAGACCATCAAGTCAGTGCAGGAGCGTGGTGGTGGCCTGACGCGTGTGGGCTGGTGGCAGCTCATCCAGTAACGGAGACTCGAATGAACAAGCCCTCTCTTGCAATCGCCGCAGCCGTGATGGCCTTGACACTGTCCGCACCGGGCAGAGCGGCGGTCGCCGTCTCGGTCGCGCAAGGCGTGGTGCAGTCGGTTTCGGCCGGCGCCCGCACGGGCAGCATCACCATCAGCGGCAAGACCTATGCGGTTCCGGCAGGTGCGGCCATCGTCGGCGCACCGCAGTTGTCCGCGGTGCCGCTCGGTGCCCGTGTCACGGCGATCCTCACCCCGGACGGCATGCAGGTGATGCGGCTGATCGTGCAGCCGCCCGGTGCCCCGTCTTCGCCGCAGCGCCCTCGCTGAGCGTTCCACTGAGGTTTTTGACATGAAGCGTCCGTCGGGCTTCACCCTGATCGAGTTGATGATCGTGGCCGCGGTCATCGCCGTCCTGGCCGCGATCGCCTATCCGGCCTACACCAAGTACGCCTATCGCAGCCGGCGCTCGGATGCCTATGCCGGGCTCAATCAGGCGCAGGCCGTGCTCGAGCGCTGCTACGCGCAGTATTTTTCATATTCGCCGCCCGCTTCGCTGGGAACTTGTCCTGCGGCCTCGCATACTTCCCCCGAGGGCTACTACAGCATCACGCAGGCGGTGACGTCCTCGACCTACACGATCACGGCCACTCCGGCGCCGGGCAGTCCGCAGGCCAACGACACCAACTGCCCGAGCTTCAGCATCAGCCAGGATGGGCAGAAGACGCCCAATCCGCAGACATCCCGGTGCTGGGGCTCCTGATACTTGGGCCTGGGCGGATCGCTTCGGCGGCGGTCGGGACGCTCGATCGCCGAGCGAGGTCGTGGATCGACCGATTCTCTGCAAGGGACCTCTGAACAAGTCCACCCGGATCTGGTCCGGGGTCCGGACTCGGTCCCGCCGCATCAAGCCCCTGCGTGCTCGATGCGCGGCAAGCCGCCCATGGCTTGATCTAGGCAGCTCTCGCTGCCGCCGCCTCGTCATTGCCGCATCCGACCATTCACCCCTCTCGAAAGGCCGCTCGTCGGGCAGGACACGACGCGCTCTCAATATTGCGATAACAATACGGAAACATTACGCAGTCGTCTCCGAGGGGGCACGATGCGGCAGGCCGGATTTTCCCTGCTCGAACTGCTGATCGCCGTCGCGGTGGCCGCAGTCCTGGTGTCGTTGGCGGCGCCGAACTTTCATCGCGCCGTGGTCAAGAACCAGGTCGTCGCCACCGCCAACGCCCTGGTCGCCGATCTGCAGACGGCGCGCACGCAGGCGGTTTCGCGCGGCGTCAGCGTCGGCGCGATCGCCAGCGGCGGCGACTGGCGCCGGGGATGGCAGGTGCAGCCCGACGGTGACGCAGCGACCTCCGGCTACCAGGCCGCGACCGCCACCCCGATCCGCCAGCACGAGGCGCTCGCCGACGACGCCGTGCTGCGCGCGGAGCAGGGCGGCAGTGCGCTGACGCAGGTGGTGTTCGCTGCGGACGGCAGCGTCGTCGGCGCGACCGCCGATGTTGCGCTGCGCCTTTGCCGCCCCGCGGGGGCGCTGGCGCAGGCGGTTCGGATCGAAGTGAGTCCCGTCGGACAGATCCGCTCCCATCGTGATGCCGACGCTACCGGTGCCAGCTGTCCATGAGGCCCGTCATGCGCATGCGCCTGCGATCCCAACGCGGTCTGACCCTGATCGAGGTGCTGATCGCCGTGCTGATTTTCAGCCTCGGCCTGATCGGCCTGGCCGGCCTGATGATCGTCTCCACCCAGGCCAATCACGGCGCCTACCTGCGCACGCAGGCGAGTTTTCTGGCGAACGCCATGGCCGATCGTATGCGCGCCAACCCCGCCGCCGTGTGGGCCGGCAGCTACGACAGCAGTGCGTATCCGATCACCGGCACGCTACCCGCTTGCGCCAGCGCCGCAGGCTGCTCGCCGGCACAGGTCGCACAACGCGACCAGATGCACTGGAGCCAGCAGCTGGTGCAGTTTCTTCCGGCGGCCGCCGCGGCGATTGCCTGCACGCCGGCCGCGGCCGGGCCGGCGGTGTCGGCGACGCAGTACGCCTACCGGCCGCCGTACTCGGGCACCTGCAGCATGACGGTCACCTGGACCGAGAGTTCGCTGGTGCGCGGCGGCGGCGCGGCGCCGCAGACCTTCGCCTGGGTGTTCCAGCCATGAGCGCCGCATCCATACAGATCCGCCGTGAACGCGCGCGCGGGTTCACCCTGGTCGAGCTGATGATCGCGCTGGCGCTGGCGCTGCTGGTCGCGGCCGGCATCGTCAGCGTGTTCGTGTCGACCAGCAAGGCCAACAGCGTGCAGACGCGGATGGCGCGGCTGCAGGAGGAAGGCCGCTATGCAGTAGGGCGCGTCGGAGAGGACCTGGGCATGACCGGCGCGCAGTACTGCAGCAACACCGGCGGGCTGGCGACCGAGAAGACCTGGGCCTATCAGGACGGTCTGCGCAGTCCGCTGTCCTACGTGCAGGCCGCGAACCTCCTGTTGCCCGACAACACCGTGACGCTGTCCACCGCGCCGACCGCACCGTTTGCGCTGCCGTCGAGTTTTTTCATGCGCGGCTATGAATGCTCGACCGCGGCCTGCACGCCGAACTTGCCGATCACCGTCGCCCCGGCGATGGGCACCGGCGCGGGCAGCCGCGTGCCCGGCGCCGATGTGCTGACCGTGCGCTATCTCGCCGGCCGCGGCTGGGCCGTCAACGCCAGCAACAGCAACCCGCTGGCGCCGTTCGACGTCGTGTTGGCCGCCGGCGACCCGCCGATCAGCAGTTTCACCGCGGGACATCGGGCCTTGCTGGCGGATTGCTCGCAGTCGCAGATTTTTCCGGTGACACGTGCCGGCACCACGTTCACGCCCGCGACGCAGTTTCCCGGTTTCGTGCCCGGCGGCGTCAACACGCAGACCGATGCGCGGCTGTTCGATTTCGACCGCGATTTCGTGACCGTGACGTACTATCTGAAGCTGATCGCCGACGCCAATCCGGATGCTCCGTCCGGCCACCTCGTCGCGGCCCTGATGCGCAAGGTCAACGGCGGCGCCGCGCAGGAGATCGCGCGCGGCATCGAGCGGCTGGATTTTCTCTACGGCGTCGAGAACGACCAGGGCGGCACGCTCTACCTCACCGCCGATCAGGTCGACGCGGGCGTGGACGCCGCCGGGGCCGCGATCGCCTGCCCGGCGCAGGCGCCTGCCAGCGCGACCACCGTCGGCTGCCTGTGGCGTGCCGTGAAAACCATCGAAATGCACATGCTCGTCGACAGCAGTGATCTCCTTCCGACGCTGGCCGCCAGCGAGCTGGCCTACCGCTACAGCTGCGACGGCAGCGCCACCTGCACCAGCACGGCGGTACCGGCCGCGCCGGCCGCGCCGTTGACCACGCCGCTGGCGAACGGCCTCGACAAACGCATGCTGCGGCGCGAGTTCACCAGCGTGATCAGCGTACGCAACTACAACCCCTGAGGCCATGGTCATGCCTGCGTTCGCGCAACCCCCCCGCATCTCCAGCGCACGCCGGCAGCGCGGCGCGGCGCTGATCGTGGCGATGGTGTTTCTGATCCTGCTGGCGATGCTGGCGGTGACCTCGATGCGCACCTCGCTGCTCGAGGAAAAGATGGTCGGCGGACTGCGCAACCAGCACCTCGCCACCCTCGGCGCCGAGAGCGCCCTGCGCGCCGCCGAGTTCCGCCTGTGGTCGGCCAGCAACAGCGCGGCGCCGGTGGTCTGCGGGCAGGCCGCACTGGGTGGCTGCTATGCCTTCGTGCCGGGGACGCCCAACGCCACGGTGCTGAACTTCGTCAACGCCGGCGGCTGGGTCACGGCCGGCGCGACCACCTACGCCTCGGCCGATCTCACCGCGCTGAGCGGGTCGCTGCAGACGGCGGCGCTGGCCGACAACCCGGTCTTCATCGTCGAGGACCTGGGCGTCGAAATGCCGCCCGGGCTGGGCCCGGCACACGAATCCGGCGCCACCGGCATGAACGGCGGCGGGCCACGCACGACCGACAAGCATCTTTACCGCATCACCGCGCGCAGCCGCGGTGGCAACCCCAATGCGGTGCGCGTGCTGCAGAGCACCTTCGCGGCCAAGAGCAACTGAGGACCGGCGCCATGGCAGACTTCTTCTCGCATCGCAGATCGGTGGCCGCGCCGTTGGCGCTGGTCCTGACGCTGGCCGCCGGCCTGTCGGCTCCGGCGCAGGCGGGCACCGTGGACCTGAGCGCCACGCCGCCCGATCTGACCAAGTCGGTGGACCCGAATATCGCCGTCACCTTCGACGACTCGGGTTCGATGGCGTGGGATTTCATGGGCGATCGCCGGCCCTTCGACAACACGAGCTGGGGTGATGTCTGGCGCTGCGCCGGGGTGATCGATCCGCGCGTGACCACGATCGGGGATCTGCGCACTCACGCCATGAACGGCGTGTACTACAACCCGAGGGTCAGCTATCTGCCGCCGCTGAAAGAGGACGGCAGCGCATTCCCCAACGCGGATGCCACGCTGGTAGCGGTCTGGAACGACGGCATCAACTGGAATCGGCCGCTTTCGGCGACTACGGGCAGCGGTACAACCAACTTCACCGGCGCCTGGAAGTGCGCCGGAGCCGGCAGCAATCCGGTGGGTGCGGGGCCTTATTACTGGCGCCTGAAAACGGGCGTGGCGATCGGCACGCCCGGCGCCGTGAATACGGCGGCGCTGTACAACGCCGGCAACTGGGAAGCGGTCGCGGTGCCGGCCGCCGAGTATCAGAACTGGGCCAACTGGTGGGCCTACTACCACACCCGCAACCTGATGACGCGCACTTCATTGTCACGCGTGTTCGGACGGCTGGGCGGCAACATCCGCGTGGCCTTCCAGAACATCAACAACTCGACGTACCGGATCGGCATGAACACCACGCCGATCAGCGCCTTTTCCGGAGCGGCGCGCACCAGCTTTTTCAACTGGAACTATCAGGTCGGTGCCAGCGGCGCCACGCCGGATCGCGCCGCGACGATTCGCGCCGGCGAGTTCTTTGCCGGCGGCGGCCCCTCCAGCGGCGTGCAGTTCACCAGCAAGGACCCGTACTGGAACGGTCTGACCGGCGTCGACAAGGCCGATCTGACCTGCCGGCAGAACTTCCACATGCTGGTGACCGACGGCTACTGGAACGAGAGTGACCCGACCGCGCCCGTCTTCGGCGCACAGACTTCGAGCACTCTGCCGGACGGCGTCGCCTATTCGACCAGCGATCCCGCCAGTCGCATCTACTGGAACGTGAACGGGTCGGCCTACCCCTCGTCGATGGCCAACATCGCCTTTTATTACTGGGCGAAGGACCTGCGCCCCGATCTGGCCAACCGGGTGCCGGCGTATTTTCCGGACAAGACCACCGGCGTGACCGGCGCGGCGGTCAGCGGCACCATCCTCAATCCGGCGTCGGTGCCCGAGATCTACTTCAACCCCGCCAACGATCCTGCGACCTGGCAGCACGCGGTGCAGTTCATGATCACCCTCGGCGTCGCCGGCACGCTGAATTTTCCCGATGACACGACGGCCTTGCGCACCGGGGCCAAGGTGTGGCCGCGCCCGGTCAACAATGCACCGCAGGCGGTCGACGACACCTGGCACGGCGCCGTCAACGGCCGCGGTGATTTCTTCAGCGCGTCCGATCCCGGCGAACTGGTGAGCAAGCTCAGCGACATCATCAACAACATCGTTTCGCGGCGCAGTTCGTCCACCGCCGGCAGCCTGAGCACCAGCGTGCTGACGGTGAGCGCGATCAGCTACAGCACCGGCTACGACTCGGCCGACTGGAGCGGCACCGCGACGGCGCGGCGCGTCGATCCCGACAGCGGCGCGTTCGGCGCCGCGCTGTGGGACGCCGGCTGCCTGCTGACCGGCGGCCTGTGCCAGGCCACCGGCACCAATGTCGGTGCGGCGCGCGACCCCGACACGCGCGTGCTGCTGACCGCGCAGGGCACCGGAAGCGGCCTGGGCATTGCCCTGCGCTGGGCGTCCCTGCCGATCGCGCTGCGCAATCAGCTCGACACCAACCCCGTCACCGGCGTGGCGGATGGCAACGGCTCCCTGCGGCTGGATTTTCTGCGCGGCGATCGCAGCAACGAGGGCTCGCTGTTCCGTGCCCGCGGTTCGGTACTGGGCGCCGTGGTCAACGCACAGTCGCTGTACGTCGGCGCCCCCGACAGCGGCTACACCGACACCTTCCCGGCCGGCTCGCCGGAGGCCATCGCGGCGGCGGGCGGCAATACCTACGAGCAGTTCGTCTACGGCAACCGCAACCGCGCGCCGACCATCTATGTGGCATCCGATGACGGCATGCTGCACGCCTTCGATGCCGGCACCAGCGCCAGCGGCGGTCAGGAGCGCTGGGCCTACGTGCCCTACACCGTCTTCGCCAACCTGCCCAAGCTCGCGGCCAGCAATTACACGCTGCAGCCGATGGTCGACAACACGCCGGTCGAGCGCGATGTGTTCATCGGCGGGCAGTGGCGCACGCTGCTGATCGGCACGCTGCGCCTGGGCGGCCGCGGCGTGTACGCGCTGGACGTCACCGACCCCGCAGCACGCGAGGCGGCGCCCGGCGGCAAGGTGCTGTGGGAGTTCAACAACACGTCCGGCGGCGGCGCCAATCTCGGCTACACCTATGCGCAGCCCAACGTCGCCCGGCTGGCCAACGGCAAGTGGGTGGTGCTGGTGGCGGGCGGCTACTTCCCGACCGGGTCCGGCGATCCGGCGGCGGGCAATACCTACAGCTCGCTGTTCGTGCTCGATGCGCAGACCGGCGCGCTGATCCGCGAACTGAAAACCTCGTCCGCGCCGCAGCCGGCCGTTACCAGCTACGGTCTGGCGACGCCGGTGATGGGCGACTATCAGAACGACCTGGTCGACGACGTCGCCTTCGCCGGAGATCTGCAGGGCAACCTGTGGCGCTTCGACCTGTCCGACGCCAATCCGGCCGGCTGGGCGGTGGATCTGGTGTTCAAGCCGACCGTGGCGGGCAACCGTCCGATCACCGAGATGCCGCGCCTGTTCCCCGACGTGCTGACGCGCAAGTTCGTGGCGGTCTTCGGCACCGGCAAATATCTGGGCTTGTCCGACCGCACCACCGGCAGCGCGCCGACGCAGGCGTTCTACGGCATCCGCGACTACGGCAAGAACGCCGCGGCCTATCCGGTCGGCGAGAGTTCGCTGCTGCTGCAGGACATGGGATCGCTGGCGAACGGCGCCCGCATCCTCACCGATTTTCCGCTGCTGTCCACGCACAAGGGCTGGTATTTCCTGCTCGACACCAGCATCGGCGAGCGCAGCGTGGTCACGCCGATCGCGCTGTTCAACACCAATCGCGCGATCCTCACCACGCTGATCCCCGGCGGCAACGATCCCTGCGACCCCAGTCGCAACGGCGCCGTGCTGGTGGTCAACGCCGCCAACGGCGGGCCCAGCGCAGGACTCGACGCGCTGGCCGGCGGACTGTCGGTCACGGCGGGCTACGGCGTCGCCGGCGCGGCGGTCTCCAATCCGCCGGCGGCGGGCATGCTGCCGGTGGCGACGCGCATCGGCGGCGGCAAGTTGCTGCTGCCGGGCATCACCCTGCCGGGCGGCTCCACCTTCAGCCTCAGCGACGCCTACTGGCGCCGCCGCTCGTGGCGCGTGCTGCAGGACAACCCGTGAGGACCGCCATGTCTGCCCCGAGCAAGCATCGTTGCGATGGCCGCCGCCGCGCGAGCGCCGGTTTCACCCTGATCGAGCTGATGATCGTGGTGGTGGTGATCGCGATCCTGGCCGCGGTGGCGGTCCCGGCCTACCAGAACTATGC
>JAJYMF010000299.1 GCA_021787175.1 Pseudomonadota bacterium
CGCTCTTCCGATCTGGGACTGCTTCAGTGAGCGGTGAGCGGTGAGCGGTGAGCGGTGAGCGGTGAGCGGTGAGCGGTGAGCGGTGAGCGGTGAGCGGTGAGCGGTGAGCGGAAAGAGTCTGAACCAGTGCAGGCAGGACGCAAGCTTTTCCCGAGTCCCGAGTCCTTTACGAACCATCCATCCCTGGTGCGTGGCGCCTGCCCGGTCTTCCTTGGCCGGGCGCTCGCCGGCGCACGCTGCCCTTCAAGGCAGCGCGCGTCACATCCCGGCTTGCCCCGAGTCCCGAGTCTCGCGGTCTCACAGCGTTCTCGCCACCTCGATGCGCTCGAAGCACTCGATCTGGTCGCCGACCTTGACGTCGTTGTACTGCTTGACGGCGATGCCGCACTCCATGCCGTTGCGCACTTCGTCCACCAGGTCCTTGAAGCGGCGCAGCGATTCGAGTTCGCCCTGGAAGACCACGGTGTTGTCACGCAGCACGCGGATCGGCTTGCTGCGCTTGACCGTGCCCTCGACCACCATGCAGCCGGCCACGGCGCCGAACTTGGAGCTGCGGAACACTTCGCGCACCTGCGCCACGCCGATGATCTCCTCGCGCACCTCCACGCCGAGCAGGCCGGAGGCGACCTGGCGCACCTGGTCGATCACGTCGTAGATGATCGAGAAGTAGCGCAGATCCAGCCCGTTGGCCTCGATCACACGGCGCGCGGTGGCGTCGGCGCGCACGTTGAAGCCGATCAGCAGCGCCTTGGACGCCGCCGCCAGCGTGGCGTCGGATTCGGTGAGGCCACCGACACCCGAAGCGATGACGTTGACCTTGACGATGTCGTTGCCGAGCTTGGTCAACGCCTCGCGCAGGGCTTCGACCGAGCCCTGTACGTCCGCCTTGACGACGATGTTGAGCGTCTGCTGCTCGCCGCCGCCCTGGCTCATCTGCGCCATGATGTCTTCGAGGCGGTTGGTCTTGCTGACCAGGCGCGTCTCGCGGCGTTTCTGCGCGCGCTGCTGGGCAACGTCCTTGGCCAGTCGTTCGTCGGCGACCACCACGAAATCGTCGCCGGCTTCGGGAACGCCCGAAAGGCCGAGCATCTGCACCGGAATCGACGGACCCGCTGACTGCACCTGCTGGCCGGCCTCGTCGAACAGCGCACGCACGCGGCCGAACTCCACGCCGCAGACGACGAAGTCGCCGCGCGCCAGCGTGCCCTGCTGCACCAGCACGGTCGCGACCGGGCCGCGGCCCTTGTCGAGACTGGATTCGATCACCACGCCGCTGGCGCGATCGGTGACGGCGGCCGTCAGTTCCATCACCTCGGACTGCACCGAAATGGCGTCCAGCAAGGCGTCCACGCCGTCGCCGGTCTTGGCCGACACCGGCACGAACTGGACGTCACCGCCCCACTCTTCCGGCACCACCTCGTGCTGCACCAGACCCTGCTTGACGTGGTCGGGGTTGGCCTCGGGCTTGTCCATCTTGTTCATGGCGACGATCAGCGGCACGTTGGCGGCGCGCGCGTGCTGGATCGCCTCGATCGTCTGCGGCATGACGCCGTCGTCGGCCGCCACCACCAGCACGACGATGTCGGTCAGCCGGGCGCCGCGCGAGCGCATCGACGTGAATGCGGCGTGGCCCGGCGTATCGAGGAAGGTGATCACGCCCTTGGCGGTCTGCACATGGTACGCGCCGATATGCTGGGTGATGCCGCCGGCCTCGCCCGCCGCGACCTTGGTGCGGCGGATGTAGTCGAGCAGCGAGGTCTTGCCGTGATCGACGTGGCCCATGATGGTGACCACCGGCGGGCGCGGCGCGCGCGCGCCCACGCTCTCGGACTGCGCCACCAGCTTGACCTCGACATCGTGGTCGGTGGCGCGCACGGCGGTATGGCCCAGTTCCTCGATCACCAGCACCGCGGTGTCGTGCTCGACGGTCTGGTTGATGGTGGCCATGACGCCCATCTTGAACAGCGCCTTGACCACCTCGGAGCCCTTGACCGCCAGCTTCTGCGCAAGGTCGGCGACGACGATGCTGTCGCCCACCTCGACCTCGCGCACGACCGGCGCCGTCGGCTTGGAGAATCCGTGCTGGCCGGCGATGCGGGTGACCTCGACCTTGCTGGGCCGCGTCTTGCGGCGGGTCGTGCGGCGCGCACGTTCGGCGTCGGTCAGGTGCAGCTCCCCGCCGGCGAAACGGTTGCTGGCGTCGTCATCGGCTTCGCCACGCTGGCGATGGCCACTGCGCGCCGGGGCCTTGTGACGGCTGGTGGAATCGGGTACCCCGCGCGGCGGCCGCGGCGGCGCGGGTGGCGTCGACACGCGGGCTTCGCGCACCTCGCCATCGGCCATGGCGGCGGGCAACGCGGCGGCCGCCTTGGCGGCAGCCTCGGCGCGCAGACGCTCTTCCTCGGCGCGGCGGCGCTCGTCTTCCTGCGCGCGCAGCTTGGCCTCCTCTTCCTGGCGGCGGCGCTCCTGCTCGGCGCGCTCGCCGTCCTCGCGTTCGCGCTCGACCTGCGACAGCTGCAGCTTGCGCAGCGCATCCTCGCGCTCGTGGTCGGCGGCCGACTCCTCGGCGATCACGCTGCGCTTGACGTAGGTGCGCTTGGCGCGCACTTCGACGTTGACCGTCTTGGCGGCGGCGGTGCGTCCGCTGCCGGTGCTGACGGTGATCTCGCTGACCTTGCGGCGCTTGAGCGTCACCTGGCGCGGCGCCGTTTCCTCGGCAACCGGCTCGTTTTTGCCGTGGTTGCGGCGCAGGAATCCGAGCAGCTTCATCTTCTCGGTGCTGCTGATCACCTGGTCCGGGTCCTCGAACTTCATGCCCGCCTCGCCCAGTTGCGCGAGCAGGCGGTCGACGGGCAGGTTCAGGACATTGGCGAGTTGCTTGATGGTGACGTCCGACATCGATTCGTACTCCGCGATTCCTGCGCTTCCTGCGATCGCCGCGGCGACTGCAGGTGCTGCCACCCTCCCTGGCGGGAAGCTTCCCGGCGCGCCCGTCCGGGACGCGCGGTGAACGATGCTAGCCGGCCTTCTCCAGGCGCGCGATCATTGGGGCGCGGGCGGCCATGATCAGCGCCGCCGCCTGCTCTTCGGTCATGCCCTCGATGTCGATCAGCTCGTCGACGGCGAGATCGGCAAGCTCGTCCACCGTGGTCACGCCGCGCTCGGCCAGCACATAGGCGAGATTCTCGTCCATGCCGGCGAGCGCGAGCAGCTCCTCGCTGGGCTTGTGGTCCTCGATGTCCTCCTCGACCGCCAGCGCCTCGGTCAGCAGGGCGTCGCGGGCGCGGGCGCGCAGTTCCTCGACGATGTCCTCGTCGAAGCCTTCGACCGCCAGCAGCTCGCCGGTCGGCACGTAGGCGATTTCCTCGACGCTGGAGAACCCTTCCTGCACCAGGATCTGCGCGATCTCGGCGTCGACCTCGAGGCGGTCCATGAACAGCTTGCGCGCGGCTTCCTGCTCGGACTCGCTCTTGGCCTGCACCTGGTCCTGGGTCATCACGTTGAGCTGCCAGCCGGTGAGCTTGCTGGCCAGGCGCACGTTCTGGCCGCCGCGGCCGATCGCCTTGGAAAGCTCCAGCTCGGCGACCGCGATGTCCATCGAATGCTTGTCCTCGTCGACGATGATCGACTCGACCTGCGCCGGCGCCATCGCGTTGATCACGAACTGCGCCGGATTGTCGTTCCACAGCACGATGTCGACGCGCTCGCCGTTGAGCTCGTTGGCCACCGCCTGCACACGCGAGCCGCGCATGCCGATGCAGGCGCCGATCGGATCGGTGCGGTGGTCGTGCGCGATCACCGCGATCTTGGCGCGGTCGCCGGGATCGCGCGCGCAGGCCTTGATCTCGACCAGGCCCTGGCCGACTTCGGGCACCTCGAGCTTGAACAGCGCCATCATGAACTCGGGCGCGGTACGCGACACGAACAGCTGCGGGCCGCGGATTTCCGCACGCACGTCGTGCAGATAACCGCGCAGTCGGTCACCCACGCGCACGGTTTCGCGCGGGATCGCCTTGTCGCGCTGGATCAGCGCCTCGGCGTTGCTGCCGAGATCGAGATAGATGTTGCCGCGCTCGACGCGCTTGACGATGCCGGTCACCAGCTCGCCGATGCGGTCCTTGAAGGCATCGACCACCAGCTGGCGCTCGGCCTCGCGCACGCGCTGCACGATCACCTGCTTGGCGGCCTGGGCGGAAATGCGGCCGAATTCGGGGTTGTCGATGCGCTCCTCGATGAACTCGCCGACCTGGCTGCCGGGGCGCTCGTCCTCGGCGTCCATCAGGCGGATCTGCCGATCGGGCGACTCCATCACCACGTCGTCGGCGACCACTTCCCAGCGCCGGAAGGTCTCGTACTCGCCGCTGGTGCGGTCGATGCCGACGCGGATCACCACGTCCTGCTCGGGGTAGCGCTTCTTGGCGGCGGACGCCAGCGCCGCCTCCAGCGCCTCGAAAATCACCTCGCGATCGACGCCCTTTTCGTTGGCGACCGCATCGACGACCAGCATCAGTTCTTTGCTCATTGCGAAGCTCCTCCGGGCACGTCATCGCGTCCGGTCATGTCCATCTCGTCGCGACGCGAACCGCTCGCGCCACCAGGCGGGGTTGAGGTCTTGCCTTTGGCGCGCGGACCGCCCGGCTTGGGCTGCGGCGCATAGCCCAGCGCCACCCAGTCGGGCACCAGCTGGGCACGCTCGACGTCGTCATGGACGAAGACATGCGCCACACCATCGGCTTCAAAGGTGATGCGCTCGCCGTCGACCGCCAGGATGCGGCCGCGCAGGCGACGGCGCCCGGCCACCGGCAGTTTCAGCGTCACCCTGGCCTCGCTGCCGACGAAGCGCGCGAACTGTGCGGCCGTGAACAACGGCCGCTCCAGCCCCGGCGAGGACACCTCGAGCGTGTAGTGGCACGGTATCGGGTCCTCGACATCGAGCAGCGCGGACAGCGCACGGCTGACGATCTCGCAGTCATCCACGCTGATTTCGCGGCCATCGGCATCGATGTACACGCGCAGCACGCCGCCGGCACCGGAAGGGTTCCACTCGACGCCCTCGCAGCGCAGGCCGAGGCCGACGACGATGGGGGCGAAGCGCGTGCCGAGTTTTAGCGTGTCCACCATTCCCGATTCATTCCGCACAAACAAAAAATGGGCACCAGCGGCCCATTCCATGCGTTGCCGTTGTGTCGCTTCCCGACGCCGGCGCCGCATCCCTGCGCCCAACAAAAAAGCCTCGCGAGGAGGCTTTCTTGTTCAGAAAGTTCTGGTAGCGGGGGCAGGATTTGAACCTGCGACCTTCGGGTTATGAGCCCGACGAGCTGCCAGACTGCTCCACCCCGCATCAGAGTTGGCCATTGTAAGTACGGAAGCATGCAGAAGCAACACTCTGGGCGGAAATACTTGGTCGGATGCGGTGTCACCTGATCGACCGCACGGCATGCGTTGACACCGCGCACCGACATCGTCGATTCCGCTCTGTAGTTACTAAGCAGTCGTAGCCCACCTGTAGCCCACGACGAGCCCATCCATGGCCTATGTCATTTTGATGCCTGACCGTCGGGCTCCCGGTCGACCAGCACGAGCAGATCGCCCGGTCCACACTCGAAGTAGCGGCACAGACGCTCGATCGTGTCGGTACTCGTCACGTACCCGGGGACGTTGGCGATACGCGAGACGGTTGGGCGCGACAGCCCCGTCGCCTCGCAGACATCATTGATCGTGATCCGTCTACGCTCACGAAAGCTCTTTTCGTCAAGCAGTTGGTTGAACAGGAATCGGATCACGCGCCCTCCCACTCGATCGCGAGTGAATCATATACTTTACTTTGAGTAAACTCTGTGATATATTCTGATCACATTGCGATTGCACCGCAATGCATACGGAGGTCAGAAATGAAGCAAACGTATCTTACAACTGACGAGCTTGCTGGGCTGATCAAGTACGACGCACGGACGATCCGGGAGCGGCTGAAGGACTCCGTCTTACTGGAGGGCCGACACTATATCCGCCCCTTCGGCGGCAGGAAGATCCTCTACATCTGGGAGTCGATCGAGACGGACATGGCTTCCGCAAGCCCCCTACCGGAAGCGGCGATCCCCATGGCAAATGGCGGGGTCTGCAATGTCTAGTGTTCGCAACCATCGAGGAACCCTGTTCTTCGACTTCCGCTACCAGGGCGCACGTTGCCGGGAGTACACCAAGCTCCCGGATACCCCCGCCAACCGCAAGCGCATGCAGAAGGTCCTCGACCAGATCGAGCAGGCCATCGTCACTGGCACCTTCCAGTACGCCGACTTCTTCCCCGGCAGCACGCTCGTCGAGAAGTTTGCGGACAAGGGCGCATCGCCGGTTGTCTCTCGGGCGCTGCCGATGGAAGCCAAGCGTGCTCCGGACACCCCGCTGTTCCGCACCTTCATCGAGGACTGGTTCGCCCTGTCGCTGCCCAGCTGGCGCAAGTCTCATGCCGCCACCGTCCGCTCGACCATCGACTGCCACCTCACGCCTCACCTGGGAGACATCCCCGTCGGCGCGATCACCAAGGCCGACATCCTCCAGATGCGTGTGGAGATCGCCAAGCGCAAGGGCCGCGGCGGCAACGAAACCCTCAGCGCCAAGACCATCAACCGCATCGTGCAGTTGTTGAACCAGGCGCTCGCCGATGCCGCCGAGCAGTACGGCTTCACCAATCCCGCCGAGCGCATCAAGCGCCTCAAGCAGCGCCGCGTCGACATCCTGCCCTTCTCGTTTGCCGAGACGCGCCTGATCATCAACACGGTTCGGGAGGACTACCGGCCCTACATGCTCGTGCGCTTCTTGACCGGCATGCGCACCGGCGAGATCCACGGCCTGCTGTGGAAGTACGTGGACTTCGAACGCCGCCAGATCCTGGTGCGCGAGACCCTCGTCCGCAGCAGCATGGACTACACCAAGACCGATGGCTCTCAGCGCGAGATCGCTATGAGCGCGCCGGTCTACGAGGCCCTGCTCGCCCAGCGCCAGCGCACCGGCGATCAGGCCTTCGTCTTCTGCACTGCCAACGGCACGCCGCTGGACAACGACAACTTCACCAACCGGGTCTGGTATCCCCTGCTCCGCCATCTCGGCCTCGCCGCCCGCCGCCCGTATCAGACACGCCACACCTGCGCCACGCTCTGGCTGGCCGCCGGCGAAAACCCGGAGTGGGTAGCGCGGCAGCTGGGGCATTGCGATACCACGATGCTGTTCAAGACCTACTCGCGGTTCATCCCGAACCTGACCCGCACCGACGGCTCGGCCTTCAACGCGCTGGTGTCCAGTGTGATCGACAGTTCGAGCGCTGCGCTGGTTTCGACCGGTGGCGCTCCGCTGCGCGCGTCCATGGAGGTGCGCCTATGAGCGTCATCGCCCAGGCATGTCGGTGCGGCGCCTGCCTGCTGACGGGCACGGACAACCGCGCGGGACAGCGTGACCCGTCGTGCCGGCAACGGACGTGGCCATGACGCGCATCGCACACCTCGACCCGGCGCACGGCTGCCGTGTGGAAGGCCACTACACGCTGAGCGATGTGGCCCTGCGCGTCACCCAGTCGGGCGATCCCTACAAGCAACTCACGCTCGTGGACTGCTCCGGCAGCCTGCGGGTCTATGTCTGGGAGAACTCGGGGCTGCTGGATCAGGTGCCCTGCAGCACACCTGTCCCGATCCATGCGGCGCTGTTGGTCAGGCGGCTGCATGTGGAGACCATCGCCAACCTGCTGGCCATCCACGCACTGGAAGCGCATGAAGTGGCCAACGCCGCGGCGCTGCAATCATGGGAAGCCTGCCCAGCCGGGACGCGGCCAGCCTTGACCGCGCTGGTCGAGTTCGTGCAGCACCTGCAACCCGACATCCTGCGCACCTTCTTGAACCGGGTGCTCCTTGATCCTCGCATCGCAAGCGGGCTCACCACCTGCAAGGGAAGCCAGCAACATCATCATCACGAACCCGGTGGTCTGCTGGCCCATAGCGTCGAGGTGATGGAGATCGTGGGCGACATGAGCCGCGCCCGGCTCAGCCCGCTCGAGACGTCCATCGCGCAGGTTGCCGCCCTGTTTCATGACCTGGGCAAGCTGCGCACCATCGGCGCCGGCTCGGTCAGGCCCGTCCACTACCTGCTGGCCAGCCACGAGTCCCAAACCAGCCGCCTGCTCGACCCGCACCTCGAATGGCTGCGTGCGCGCGCGCCAGAGATTGCCGCCGGGCTCGAATACACGCTGAGCTACCTGGCCCAACCGACTTCCGGCCGTGGCCATGCCCACTTCCTTGCGGGCGAACTGATCAGCGCAGCAGATCGTATGAGCGCGGCGCTACGGAACCACCGGCGGCTGGATGACCTGCTGGCCAAGACCCTTCCCGATGGGCTGCGGAAAACCGCCCTCCTGCCGCCTGCTCTTCCAGCCATGGGACAGCGCACATGCAGATGATGGACAGACGCGGGTTGGCGGATGCGCGCAAACCGTCGGTGCTCATCGCAGCGGCACAGGATGTGCCGGAGCCGATTTGCCAACCGCTGCTTGATGGAAGCGCTGCTCGTCGCGAGGCGCTGCCGATTGGCGTGAATACGCCGCGTCATGGTCGAAGTGGTGTGATCGCGCGATGCCTATTTCCCGACGCGGCGCACGCGTCCAGTCCGAGGGTCTACGTATGAAAACGCAGCTGATCGTCCTCATCGCCCTGTTGGTCTTTCCGTTGGTTGCCCTGGGGTCCGGCCTGCTCGCGGAGCGCCTGATGGGTCCGCGCACCCGAAGGAAACGCCGTGCGCGTGGCAGAGTTCGCGCGGCCGCAAAGAAAGCATAGGCCGCACCAAAGCGCGACGTGCCTCGGGGCTGACCAAGCTGCCGCGCGACGCATCGCCTGCGTGAAAACAGGTGCGGGCATGCAGTGAAGGAGGAGTGACCACCAGTGGTGACGGACGGGACTGAGTGACATGCTGCGACCCAGAGCGGACATCACGGACTTCCCAATTGGGCCAAAGTGAGCACGTGCCTCAGCGCCGTCCACTTCCGGACCACCCCGGGTAGCCGTCCAGTGGCTTGAGCAAGGCATCGTCCGCGTCGTTGCCCTCGCGCTCGGGGATGCCAGCGCGCGGCAAGGCGTCCAGCTCGTCCTGGTCCGAACAGTGCAGCAAGGTCAGGGTCTGGTCGTACTCGGGGATGAAAACGCTCGATTCGCTCAGCTCCACATCCTGCCAGCCTTCGAACCACGCATCGCCGCTGTAGGTGGCCGACCCGGATCGGCCACTACCGCCGCGCAAAGCGGCCGCCGCCGATCCTGCGGGCAGGGGCGTGCCGCTGGACACCCATGCGTGGGCGTCACGAAGCGCGGGCGACCGAACCATATGGCGCACCTTGCCGCCTTCACTCAACACGTAGGCGCAGGCAAGACGGGAGGTGGCGGCCATGCGCGAGGCGGTGGCCTCGCGAGAGGCGAAGAACTTCCCCCGCAATTCGTCGACCGCGTCGAAGTCAGGCGCCATGCCGCGGGCCAGCGGGGTGAAGAAAACAACCGGCAAGAGCAATTCGGCCGCGAACACGTCACAGCAAACCTCGTTGGGCGATCGCTTCGCGTAGCCCCAGTCGGGGCCATCACCGTGCTCGGAAGGCAGGTTCAGGACGAGGTGGCCGATTTCGTGGCACACGGTAAAGCGCCGGCGCGTGGCGCGATCCATTTCATTGATCGTGATCAACGGCCCGGCGCCCGTGACCATCGTGTACCCGGCTTCTCCCGGGTCGAGCACATCCAGCGAGACCTTACCGGCGACCTTGGCCACGTACAGGCCCAAGTCCACCGGGACCGCCGAGATCCCGGCGTCCTGGACGAAACGCCGCGCCTTTTGCTCGGCCTCGAACTCGGTCACTGACCGTCCATGATCCGCTTCGCTCGCTGGGCGCGCTCGATCAAGTCGGCGGGGGAGGGGCGGGCCGCCCCGCGATGCACCACGGTGGCAGCGATCGCCAGGATGTCCGGCGTCGCCTCGGTGTTGGTCAGCGCATGTAGCGCCAAGGCAGGATCGATGGCGTTGCTCGTGCGCAAAAAGCGCAGCACCGCGACCTGATGCGCCGTCGCCTTCAGGTGCCGGACCAGCCGGGTGAAGGTTTCCTCCGGCGGCGGCTCCTTGTCCCCGCGCTCGATCTTGGCGATGTACGCATGGTCAACCTCGGCCAGCGCGCCCAAGTCCCGCAGCGAAAGCTGTCGGGTTTCCCGTAATTCGCGCAGGACCACGCCGAACGCGGACTCAGCCACGACGGGGCTTGACGGCAGGGAGTTTGGCTGTGGTACAATCAGGACCACAGTAAGGACGGAAGGACATAACATCATGGAATATGATTGACATATTGTTCAACCTGCCCCGTGGCCTGAATCAGGCGACGAGTATGGCATGCCCCAAGCACCCTTTCAACGCGCCTGCCTCTGGGATGCACCCAGTCCCGATCCACCACCTTGCGAGGATTTTCCATGAACACCCATGACAAGAAGCCGCCGGACGGCAACGATTTCACCATCAAGATCAACACCCGCACCTACAAGGTCCCGGGGCCGACCATCAGCTTCGAGGACGTCCTGCGCCTGGACAGCATCGATACCGCCGGCCAGGATCCGAGCCTGTTCGACGTCGATTGGCGCCACGGCAGTGAAGGTGGAACGCTCAAGCCGGGCCAGAGTGTCGAACTCCAGAACGGGATGCGCTTCGATGCCGGCAAGTCCAACCGCTCCTGATCTGCACATCCAGCGGCTGGTGGACGAGGGCCACGAGGTAACCATCGACGGTGGTTATCTCATCGTCGATCGCATCCCCTACGTGACGTCCGCCCGGGAAATCGCGTGGGGCGCCTTGATCTGCCAATACCGCAGCGTCGATGGCGTTCCGCAGCTCGACAACGATCACCAGTGCTGGTTTTCCGGGTCGATGCCGCACCGGACAGACGGCACGTCGCTGGAAGGTCTGCTGGTTTCGGACAAGCAGGCGCAAACGATTGCCGGTCGCCCGGTGCAGATGCGCTTTTCGAACAAGCCCGAGCCCATCGGGGACTTCTTCGACAACCACTACAACAAGGTCACGCACTACATCCGCAAGCTGTCCCGGCATGCCCGGGACATCGATCCGACCGTGAGCGCTACCTCGGTGGGCTCGTACCGTCGCTGGGAGGTGCCTTCGGTGTTCCACTACGCCAACGACGCCATCGCGCTGAGTGGCCTGGACGCGGTTGCCGACAAGCTGCGGCTGCGGCGGGTGTGCATCGTGGGCGTGGGCGGCACCGGCAGCTACCTGCTAGACGCCTTGGCCAAAGAAGAAATCGAGTGCATCGATCTGTACGATCACGACGTCATCGAACCCAAGAACCCCTTTCGCATGCCGGGAGCGATGAGCCGGGAGGACGCCTACGCCTGCCACTACAAGACCCTTTGGCTCGCGTCATGCTACGCCGCCATGCGCACCGGCGTCACGGGCCACCCGCAGCGGATCGACGCCGACAACGTGGCGGAGCTGGCCGGGGCGGACTTTGTTTTCATCGCCGTGGACCACGGGCCCTCGCGAGGAATCATTGCGCGCTTCCTGGCGGAGCAGCGCATTCCGTTCATTGATGTGGGTATCGGCGTGGACAAGCGCGCGGACGTGGCGTCGCTCATCGCCCGGGCGCGGGTGACGCTGGTCACGCCGGATACGGCGCATCTGGTCGATGAGTTGCCGACGGCCGACGACTCGGAGGACGCGGTGTACAACAACATCCAGGTGCTCGAGATCAATGCTATCAATGCCATGCTCGCGGTGATCCGCTTCAAGCAGTATCTGGGCTTCTACGCCGCCGACGAGCACCCGGACGTCATCAAGTACGTGTCCAGTTGGAATGCCCTGGTGCTGCGCGGACCGACACAGGCATGAAGATTCTCGAGCTGACCCCGCGTGATCTTGACGAGTTCCCCCGGGTGCTGGAGGAAGGCGTCCTGTACATCAGCGAAGAATGCGAGCTGGCCGCGCACAAGTGTTGTTGTGGCTGCGGCGAGGATGTGATCACGCCCTTGAACCCGGCACGCTGGCGACTGGACCGGCATGGTGGGCGCGTGTCGCTGCACCCCTCGATTGGTAACTGGAAGTTTGCGTGCCGATCGCATTACTGGATCCGCAACAACCGCGTGATCCCGTCCTACGGCATGGACGACGAGGAGATTGCCGACGCCATCGAGCTGGACCGGGTGGACCGGGAGGATTACTTCGCGCAGTTGCAGCAAGCGCCGCCGCCCAGCAGTTCGCAGGCGAGCGCCCCGAAATCGCAGCACTGGCTGGCGCGGCTGTACAAGCGCCTGCGAAGCTGGGTCTAGACGCCTTTACGGCCTGGCCGGGCGCGGCCAGGCGGCGGCCGCACCGTCTTTCGCGCCGCCACCACTTTCGAATCGATCTGCAGCACCGAGGCCACCGGCACGCGAAGAAACGCGGAGTTTTTGGGAGAGATCAACGCGCCGAAGAAAATCTTGCGAAATGCCCTCCACCTCCGGCCACAATCTCGCGATACGCTACCTGAGAAATCTCGCGCGCATTAATGAATGCGCGCTTCGGCCGTGAACCTGGGCGGCCGCTGATGGCGCGACTTGGTTGATCCCACACGCGCTACGTCAGGGGCCGCGCGTCCGCTTCGGGCCGGAACTGGTCAATCGCGAGCGCGCGGTAACCACCAGTCGTTGAACTGTGGACCACTCACAACCGCCACGCCTGAGCAGCCAGCGGCAGTTCGTTCAATTCGGCCCTGGCCTCGCGCCACGAAGGATAGTGCTCATCTAGCAGCGCCGCGAAGCGCTCGCTGTGGGTCGGCGCGACCAGGTGCGCCATCTCGTGCACCACCACGTACTCCAGCAGGTCCCGGGGCTTTTTCACCAGCTCGGTGTTGAGGCGGATGTGCCGCGCTGCGTGGTTGCAACTGCCCCATTTCGTCTTCATGCGCTGCAGGAAATACGCAGTGACTTTGACGCCGAGGCACGGTTCCCATTTGCGGATCAGACGCGGCACTTCCCTGTGCAGCAGGGCCTTGTGCCATGCGTGCATCACGTCTTCGCGCCGTGCCCGGTCGCTGCCGGGCCGTACGCTGAGCGTGATACGCCGAAGGTCCATCGTCACCGCTGGTTTCTGCTCGCGCTCGAGCACAGTCAGCAGGTAGCGCTTGCCCCACACGTAGTGACTCTCGCGCGTGACGAACCGGCGGGGCGTCTCCCGCGCCTGCGCGCGCAGCCGCGCTTGCTGTTCTCGTATCCAGCCCATCCTTGAGGCGGCATATGCGCGGGCCACCTCCAGGCGCGTGCCGATCGGGGCGGCCAGCGTGACCCGTCCGTTCGGCGGATGCACCGAGAGATGGACATGCCTGATGTCCTTGTGCGTGACGGCGATGACGATCTCGCCGAGCCGGATCGTTTTGCTCATCCGTACCCCGGCTGGTGCTTGACCAGCTCGAAGAGGGCAAGCGTCGCCTCGCGGTTGCGGTCGAGCAGCGGAAACAGCGCGTTGAGCACCTGCGCCTCGCGCGCCTGATCACCCTTCCAGCCCGCCGGTGCGCGCTCGCGCATCGTGCGGTCGACCTCGAGGGCCAGCTTGAGCCGCTTCTCGCTCGCCTCGGGGTCTGGCTCGGCGATGGCAGCGGGCACGCCTCCGGCGACCAGAATCCGCGGCAGGTTGTTGTAGATCACGGTGGCCTCGCGCTTGCCATGCAGGGCCGCGGGAATGCCAGTTTCGGGGTGCCTGGCCGCCAGCCGTTGCACCAGGGCCTCGGCCTTGCGCAGGAACTCCTCGTAGGCTGCCGCGTCGGCCCGGTTCTGCCGGATCAGATCGTCCAGCAGCAGCGACATCTGCCCGTAGAAGTGTGGGTCGGTGAGCTGCTCCCGAATGATGGTCTTGCGGACATTGTTGATGATGCCTTCGGCGATCGCATTCCGCGATAGCTTGCCCTTCTCGTTCAGCTTGCGGGCGATGGCGTCGTGGATGCCGGTCTCGACGATGAGCTCAGTCAGCGACATCTCGCCGAGCTGGCCCAGCCCCGCCGCCGCATCGGCCTGGATGTAG
>JAJYMF010000294.1 GCA_021787175.1 Pseudomonadota bacterium
CGCGCTGGCGCGACGCATCGCCGACCCGCACTTCCATCAGACCAAGACCTACCTCGTGCAGGTCGAGCGCGAGCCCGATGCGGCCGCGCTGGAAGCGCTGCGGCGGGGCGTGATGCTGAGCGACGGGCTCACGCGCCCCGCCGAGGCGCGCCGGGTCGAACCGCCCACGTGGCTGTGGCCGCGCGATCCGCCGGTGCGTCATCGCAAGACCGTGCCCGACGCCTGGCTGGAGCTGACGATCCGCGAAGGCCGCAACCGCCAGGTGCGGCGCATGACCGCCGCGGTCGGCCATCCGACCCTGCGCCTGATCCGCGTCGCCATCGGGCCGTGGGCGCTGGACGACCTCGCGGCGGGCGCAACGCGGGTGCTGGATGCGGGGCTGCTCCCCGCGCGATCGGCCGCGCCGCGGGATCGCATCACGGCCTCGCACCTCGCGTCGCGCCCGCCGCGGCGCTCACCGTTGATACCCGTTCGCGATCAAGACACGAACACCGCGTAGCCCGGATGCAGCGCAGCGGAATCCGGGAAGGATGCTGCAGCGAGTCCCGGATTCCGCCCCCGTGGGGCTCCATCCGGGCTACCCATCGCATCGATTGAACGCAACCGGGTATGAGGCGTGTAGTGGCTGCAGTCCGAACACCGCGCGCGCATTGGCCGAACTCTGCGCCGCGGTCACCTCGACCGCCTCGCCGCGATCACGCGCTACTTCGGCAACGATGTGCGCGAGATGCATCGGTTCGTTGCGGCGGTGCGCCGGTTGCGGGCGCACCGTGCGCGGCAACAGGTAGGGCGCGTCGGTTTCCAGCAGCAGACGGTTGGCCGGAATCTCGCGCACCAGCTCGCGCAAGTGGACGCCGCGGCGCTCATCGCAGATCCAGCCGGTGATGCCGATGTGGCAGTCGAGGTCGAGGTAGTCGAACAGCGCCTCGCGGCTGTCGGTGAAGCAATGCACGACCGCCGCCGGCACGCGGTCGCGCGCGGTCTTCAGCAGCGCCAGGAAATCCGCGTGCGCATCGCGCTGATGCAGGAACAGCGGCATGCCCAGATCCGCCGCGATCGCCAGCTGCTTTTCGAACGCCGCGCGCTGGGCCTCGCGCGGCGAGTAGTTGCGGTGATAGTCGAGTCCGGTCTCGCCGACCGCGCGCACCATCGGATCGCGCAGCAGCGCGCGCAGCAGAGCCTCGGTGTCGGCGTCGTAATCGACGGCGTGATGCGGATGCACGCCGGCGGTGGCGTAAAGCACGCCCGGATGCGCGCGCGCCAGCTCCAGCGCCTGCTCGCTGCCCTCGCGGCTGGCGCCGGTGACGATCATCTGCGTCACGCCCGCTTTTCGCGCGCGCGCCAGCACCGCGTCGAAGTCGTGGCGGAACGACTCGTGGGTGAGGTTGGCACCGATGTCGATCAGGTCCATGCGCGGCTCCGGACGGGGCGCGCATCATAGCGCCGGGTGGCACGGGTACCATGCCGGCGCCATGTCCGCCGGCGCCTTCCCGATCGATCCGCTGCTGCCCGACGTCGTCGCGACGCTGGATGCGCACACGCGCCTGGTGCTGGAGGCGCCGCCCGGCGCCGGCAAGACCACGCGGGTGCCGCCGGCGCTGCTCGCCGCGCCGTGGCTTGCGGGCCGCAGGATCGTGATGCTGGAGCCGCGCCGGCTGGCGGCGCGCGCCGCGGCCGAGTTCATGGCCGCGCAGCGCGACGAGGCGGTCGGGCAGACGATCGGCTACCGCATCCGCTTCGAATCGAAGACCAGCGCGGCCACGCGCATCGAGGTGGTCACCGAGGGCATCCTGACGCGGCTGATCCAGGACGACCCCGAGCTCAGCGGGATCGGCGCGATCCTGTTCGACGAGTTCCACGAACGCCATCTCGCCGGCGACCTCGGCCTGGCGCTGGCGCTGGACGTGCAGGCGACCCTGCGCCCCGACCTGCGCCTGCTCGTGATGTCGGCGACGCTGGACGGCGATCGCCTGGCGCGCTGGCTGGACGCGCCGCGCCTGTCCAGCCCGGGGCGCAGCTTTCCGGTGCGCATCGAGCATCCGCCGCCGCGCGCGCAGGAACCCGACGCCGCGCGCCTGCGCCGCGCGGTACAGCAGGCACTCGATGAGACCGACGGCGACGTGCTGGTGTTCCTGCCCGGCCGGCGCGAGATCGCGCAGGCGCAGGCGCTGCTCGGCGAAACCCTCTCGCACCCCTCTCCCGGCTGGAGGGGGGACAGCACCGATGCGTCGCAGATCGACATCCTGCCCCTGCACGGCGAACTGGCGCTGGACGCCCAGCGCGCCGCGCTGGCGCCGGCCGCGCCCGGCACGCGTCGGGTGATCCTTGCCACCAACGTCGCCGAGTCCAGCGTCACCCTGCCGGGCATCCGCGCGGTCGTGGACACGGGCCTCGCGCGCGAGCCGCGCTTCGATCCGCAAACCGGGTTCACGCGGCTGCAGACGGTGACGATCTCGCAGGCCTCCGCCGACCAGCGCGCCGGCCGCGCCGGCCGCGTCGCGCCCGGCGTGGCGTATCGGCTGTGGCCGCAGAGCCAGCGCCTGGAAGCCGCGCGCACGCCGGAAATCGCGCAGGCCGATCTGTCCGGGCTCGCGCTCGAACTCGCGGCCTGGGGCAGCGATGCGCTGCGCTGGCCGAACCCGCCGCCGCCCGGTGCTCTGGCGCAGGCGCGCGAGCTGCTGCAGCGCCTCGGCGCACTGGATGCCGAGCTGCGCATCACCGCACTGGGTCGCGCGATGCTCAAGCTCGGTGCCGCGCCACGGCTCGCCGCCGCGGCGCTGCGCGCGCCGGAGCCGCAGCGCGCCCTGATCGCCGACCTGCTGGCGCTGATCGAGAACCGCTCGCCGCTGCGCGGCGTCGCGGCGCGCGACGACGACCTGCGCCCGCGCGTGCTGGCGCTGCACGCCTGGCGCGACGGCGGCGCGGCGGCCGCGCGCCGCGCGGGCGGCGATCCCGGCGCGCTGGCGGCGGCCGAGCAGGCCAGCCGCGGCTGGCGCCAGCGACTGGGGGTACGCAGCGCCGCCAGCGGAGTGCCCGACACGCATGCGGCGGGCGACCTGCTGCTGCACGCCTATCCCGACCGCATCGCCCTGCGCGATGCCGCGCAGCCGCTGCGCTACGTGCTGGCCAACGGCCGTGGCGTGCGTCTGCACGAGGCCAGCGGCCTGATCGGCGAACCGTGGCTGGTGGTCACCGATCTGCGCCTGGAAGCCCGTGACAGCCTGATCTTCGCCGCCGCGCCCTTCGATCCCGATCGGCTCGAACGCGATTACCCCGAGCGTTTCGCGCGCGTGCGCAGCGTGCGCTGGAACACCGAGCGTGATGCCGCCGAAGCCTTCGAGGAGCACCGCTTCGACGCGCTGGTGCTGGAGCGGCGCAGCGTGCCGGTGGGTGACGCCGACGCCATACCGGCATTGCTCGCGGCATTGCGCGCGCGCGGCCTCGACGCCCTGCCGTGGAGCGACGCCACGCGACGGATGCGCCTGCGCGTGCAATCACTGCGCGGCTGGATGCCCGAACTGGCGCTGCCGGACTTTTCCGATGCGGCCCTGCTGGACGCTCTCGAAACCTGGCTTGCGCCGTACCTCGCCGGCAAGCGCCGTCTCGACGCCCTGACCGCGGCGCAACTGTCCGAGGCGCTGGACGCCATGCTCGACCGCGCGCAGCGACGCGCGCTCGACGCCGAGGCGCCCGACGCGCTGAGCGTGCCCAGCGGCATGACCCGCAAGCTCGAGTACGCGCCCGACCGGCCGCCGGTGCTGGCGGTCAAGCTGCAGGAGCTGTTCGGCCTGGCCGACACGCCGCGCATCGCCGGCGGCCGCATACCCGTGACCCTGCACCTGCTCTCGCCGGGCGGCCGTCCGATCCAGGTGACCCAGGACCTGCGCGGATTCTGGGATCGCACCTATCCCGAGGTGCGCAAGGAATTGAAGGGGCGCTATCCCAAGCATCCGTGGCCGGATGACCCCTGGAGTGCAACACCGACCCATCGCGCCAAGCCGCGCGGCACCTGAGTCGCGTGGGGATGCCGGTCCCATCGGTTCGGCCTCCCTGCCTCACCGTGGGACTCCCGCCCTGCGCAGTCCCTGCTGCGGGCGCTCGCCGCCGCGCGTGATCCGATCATGCGCGCGTGACATCATCGCGGCGCCGCATCGACCCCGAGGACGCGATGACGCCGCAACCCGCGCAACCGGCAGCCTCCGTGCGTGCGCGCTGGCTGGCGGCCTACTTCGCCGGCTGGCTGCTGCTGGGTCTGTGGCTGGGCATCAACAGCGCACTGGGGCATCGCGGCGACGTGCCGCCGCTGCCGCTGTGGCAGCCGCTGACCTGGGAGCTGAGCAGCACGCTGACGGTCGGCGCGCTGGCACTGCTGGTGTTCCGCTTCGAGGCGCGCTTCGCGCTGGGCGGCGGACGCACGCTGCGGTACCTGCCGCTGCATGCGCTGGCCGCGGTGGTGTTCTCGCTGCTGCACGTGGCCGCGATGGTCGGCCTGCGCAAGATCGTCTATGCGCTGGCCGGCAGACATTACGACTTCGGCGGTGCGGTACCGCTGTTCTACGAGTTCCAGAAGGATGTGATCACCTACGCGGTGATCGTCGGCGCCTGCGTCTGGCTGCGCACCCGGCGTGAGCGCCATCAACGCGAGCTGGACGCGTTGCGCCTGGCGCGCGAGTTGAGCGAGGCGCGGCTGGCGCAGCTGAGCGCCCAGGTCGAGCCGCACTTCATGTTCAACGCGCTCAACACCATCGCCAGCCGCATGCACGAGGACGTGCCGGCCGCTGATCGCCTGCTGGTGGCACTGGCCGATCTGCTGCGCGCGGCGCTGGCGGGCGCACAAAGCCCATATGCGCGGGTACGCGACGAACTGGCCTGGCTGCGCAGCTACTGCGCGCTGATGAGCGAGCGCCAGCCCGGACGCCTGCAGTTACGCATCGACGCCGACCCCGTGGCGCTGACGGCACGGATGCCGCGCCTGCTGCTGCAACCGCTGGTCGAGAACGCGTTCCGGCACGGCCTCGTCGACGGCCGCGGCACGCTGAGCGTGACCCTGCGCGGCGCGGCCGGCGAGCTGCACTGCACGGTCAGTGATGACGGCGCGGGTTACCGCGCCGGACGCGAGGGCATCGGTCTGGCCAACGTCCGTGAGCGGCTGCGGCTGCTCTACGGCGAGCGCGCTGCGCTGGAGATCGCAGTGCACCCCGAGGGCGGCACCATGGTTGCGGTAAGGCTGCCGCTGGAGCCGTCCGATGCTTGAGGTCGCCCTCGTCGAGGACGAGGCGCCGGCGCGTGCACGGTTGAAGCGCCTGCTGGCTGCGCATGCCGACGTGCACGTGATCGGCGAGGCCGAGGACGTGGCCGGCGCGCTGGTGCTGCTGCGCGCGACGCGTCCGGCGCTGCTGTTCCTCGACGTGCAGCTCGGCCGCGGTGACGCCTTCGCGCTGCTGCGCCGTCTGCCCGAGCCGCAGCCGCTGATCGTGTTCGCCACGGCGTATCACGAGCACGCGCTGCGCGCCTTCGAGGTGGCCGCGGTCGATTACCTGCTCAAGCCCTTCGACGGCGAACGCCTGGCGCGTGCGCTGACACGCGTGCGGGCGCGATTGGCCGAAGCCGATGCGCTGCCCGCGGATGAGGACGTGCGGCGGCTGCGCGCGGCATGGTCGCCCACCGCACCGCCATCGCGGCTGGTCGTGCAGGATCGCGGCCGCCGCATCATCGTGCCGCTGGCCGATCTGCTGCGCGTAGCGGCTTGCGGCAACTACGTCGAGCTGCACACCGCCGAGCGCCGCTATCTGTTGCGCACGCCGCTGGCGCGGCTGGCCCAGCGCCTCGATCCGGCGCAATTCCTGCGCGTGCACCGCGGCCACCTGCTGCGCGCCGACCAGATCGTCAGCGTCACCCCGCGCGCCCACGGCGACGCCGAGCTGCACCTGCGCGACGGCAGCACCTTGCTGCTCAGCCGGCGCTACCGCGAGTCCCTGCCGGCCGACCTGCGCGGTTGAGGTCCCGTTCACGTCGGCGCCGATCCCGCCCGTCACATAAGACTGGCGCGCGCTCGGTGCGATGGCAGGCTGGGGCATCGCTCGCACGCTGTTCCGGGAGGGATCATGGATCGTCGCCATTTTTTGCGTCAGACGGCCGCAGCCTCGCTGCTGCCCCTGCTCGGGTCGCGCCTGCTCGCGCCTGCGTGGGCCGGAGCGCCCGTGGGCGCTCTGCGCGCGCGCATGCGGCCGGGTGATCCCGGATGGCCCGCGACGAACGCGTGGGACCGCTTGAACGCGCAAGTCGGCGGACGCCTGATGAAACTGTCGGATCCGCTGGCCGCATGCCGTGCCGATCCTTCCGGCAAGGCGTGCAGCGATTTCTTTGCGCAAATCCGCAATCCGTTTTTCATCCGTGATCACGCCGAGCTGACGCAGACATCGGGCTGGGCCGATGCCTGGATTTCACGACCCAGCGCTTATGCCGTCGCGGCGCGCAACGCCTCCGACGTGGCCGCTGCAGTGAACTTCGCGCGCGAACACCGATTGCGCCTGGTCGTGAAAGGCGGTGGGCACAGCTATCAGGGCACGTCCGACGCACCCGATTCGTTGCTGGTGTGGACGCGCCACATGGACGACGTCGAGATGCACGATGCATTCGTGCCGCAGGGATGCGCCGACAGGATCGCGCCGCAGCCGGCGGTCAGCGTCGGCGCGGGCTGCATCTGGGGCCACGTTTACAACGCGGTGACGACCGCGGGCGGCCGTTACGTGCAGGGCGGCGGCTGCATGACCGTGGGTGTCGCCGGATTGATCAGCAGCGGCGGCTTCGGCAGTTGGTCGAAGCGCTACGGGCTGGCCGCGGCCGGATTGCTGGAGGCCGAGGTCGTCACCGCCGACGGCAAAGTGCGCATCGTCAATGCCTGCAACGACCCGGACCTGTTCTGGGCGCTCAAGGGCGGCGGTGGCGGAAGCCTCGGCGTCATCACGCGCCTGACCCTGCGCACACGCGAGCTGCCGGATTTTTTCGGCGTCGTGAACGCAACGGTTGTGGCCAATTCGGACGCTGCGTATCGCCGCCTGATCGAGCGCTTCCTCGTGCACTATCGCGACAACTTGTCCAACCCGCACTGGGGCGAAACCGTCCATTTCCATGCTCGCAACACGCTGCGGGTCAGCATGGCGTTCCAGGGCCTCGACAAGGCGCAGGCCGATGCAGTCTGGAAACCCTTTTTCGACTTCATTCATGCCTTGCCGCAGGACTATCACATCACCGCGCCGCTGCAGGTGCTGGCCATCCCCGCGCGCATGATCTGGAATCCCGAAGCACTGCGAAAAGTGCCCGGCGCGGTGGTTGCGGATACGCGCCCGAATGCTCCGATCGACAACATCGTGTGGGCGGGCGATGCGGGCCAGTCCGGGCAGTTCATCCACAGCTATGGCTCGGCGTGGCTGCCCGCCGCATTGTTGCAAGCCAATCGCCGCCAAGCGCTGGTCGACGCATTGTTCGCGGTCAGCCGTGCTTGGGGATTGTCGCTGCATTTCAACAAGGGGCTGGCCGGCGCGCCTGCGGAAGAGATCGTGGCCGCGCGCGATACCGCGATGAATCCGCAGGTGCTCGACGCCTTCGCGCTGGCGATCACCGGCGAATCGGGTCCGCCGGCGTTCCCCGGCATTCCGGGACACGAACCCGACATGCAGGCGGCGCGCGGCGATGCCGAAGCCACCAGCCGCGCGATGCAGGCTTTGCAGAAGGCCGCGCCCGGCGCGGGCTCCTACGTCTCCGAAAGCGACTACTTCGAGCGCGCGTGGCAGACCGCGTTCTGGGGCTCGAACTATCCGCGACTGGCGGCGGTGAAATGCAAGTACGATCCCGACGGACTGTTCTTCGTGCACCACGGCGTGGGCAGCGAGGTGTGGAGCGACGACGGCTTCACGCGCTTGGCCTGAGCCGATAACCCCGCGGCCGGTTGATCCGCACGCGCAGCGCAGACCGCATTCGGCTACGGCGCCTTGCCCGCCGCCGAAGCCGCATGCGCCGCGCGACCGCCCCAGCGCGCCACACCGGCGGCCATGCGCACCGCGTCGCTGGCGACGCCCGTTCCGATCCGGCAGGCGCGGACCTTGTCCTGCGTCAGCACGGCGTAGGGCCGGAAGGCCGGCAGCGTGGCGGCGATCGAGTCCTGCAATTCGACCAGCGCGGCGACCTGGTCGCAAAGTCCGGCCAGACTCGTGCCGAAGCCGGCCACATCCCGATGCACGGCGCCGACCGCGGCGCCGGACCCGGCGTGCGCGGTTTCATGGTCGATGCTCGCGGACAGGCGCTGGCCCGCCTTGCCGATGGCGCGGCCGGCCTGCCGGATGGCGGTGAACTGACGATTGTACTGCGCCAGCGCAGCACGCTGTGCGGGCGTCACGCGCACGCTCTGTCCGCCGATGGAAAGATCGCCGGCGGGCGTCACGCGCGCCGTGGGCCTGAATGGAACGTGGATCACCACGTCGCCATTGAGCGCCACATCCACCGTGGACGTGGAGACGCTGCAGGCGCCGAGCAGAGTCATCGCCAGCGCGGCGAGCAGGATCGAAACGCGACGACGTGTGATCACCATGACGAATCCCCCGGTTGCGATGCCGCGAAACGGCCGCTCGCGCACCGGCACGAGGCGGCCCTGAAAGGATCAGTGATCGTGCAGGCCCGATCGGCACTCGCCGACGCGCCGGTCGTCGATCACCGTGTACGGCGCGAAGGCGGCGAGCTGCGCGGCGAGCTGATTCTGGGTGGTCTGGATCGCCTGCATGTCGTCGCAGATGCGCGCGACGTGGCCCTCGATCTTCGCCGCCTGCGCGTTGGCCTTGCGGTCGATGTCGCGGGTATCGCCGCGGGCCAGCCCGGAAAACACCGTGCCGATCACGCTGGCCGCCATCGCGGCACCGGCCTTGCCGGTCTCGATGCCGTCGTGCAGGGTCGCCTGCACCTGTGCGTAGTACTGCATGGTCAGCGCGCGCTGCGCAGGCGTCAGGGCCACCGCCTTGCCGGCGATGCGCAGGTCGCCGTTGGCCTTGATGTGCGCCGAGGTGTCGTTGCGGCCGCGGATCGTGACCCAGCCATCGTGGACGTGGATCAGGCTGCCGATCGATCCCTCACCGTTGCCGAAGGAACAGGCGCTGGCACTGACGGCGAGAACCGTCGCCAGCAAGCCGATGCGGGCGATTCGTGCAGCAGGACGCAGGGCATTCATGGCTCACTCCTCGGCATCGACGGCACAGATTGAGTGTGACACTACACCAGCACGCCTGGCATTCGAGCATGAGGAAAGTCATGCCCGGCAAAGACTTACGAAACCGTAATCGCCGCCTCGGTCCGGCCGGCCCGGATCGCTAGCGGCCAGATCACCGCGCGCGTCTGCTGCGGATCGCCCCACGCCGCCTGCAGCGCGGGCGCGGCTGCGGCGATGGCGTCGCGGCCGGTAGCGGCGAGGTGGCGCTGGGCCGCCGACCAGCTGGCGAGATAGGCGAGGAACTGCGGCAGCGTCCAGTCGCAGCGCAGGGTGAAGTCCGGCACGGAGAACTCCGCGAACGGAAACGGCAGATCGCGATAGCCTGCGGCCACGTGCCGCCGCTCGGGCGGCCAGTACGGGCCCAGCGTCTGGTCGTGCAGCGTGCGCAGCAGCGCATCGATGCCGGGATCGTCCGCGCCCTCGATCCGGTTGAGGCCGTAGGTCCATGCCGCGATCACCCCGCCGGGGCGCAGCACGCGGCGCACCTCGGCATGGAACGCGGCGAGGTCGAACCAGTGCAGGGCCTGGGCGACGGCGACGAGATCGGCGCTGGCGTCCGGCAGGCCACAGCGCTCGCCGCGCTCGACGACGTAGGTCACGCGCGGATGCGGCGCGGCGGCGGCGATCTGCGCCGCGCTGGGATCGCCGGCGTGCACGCGACGAAAGTGCGCGGCCAGCGCCGTGCTGGCCTGGCCGTTGCCGCAGCCCGCGTCCCAGGCCAGCTCGCGCCGCGGGCACTGCGCGGCCAGCCAGTCGAACAGCGCATCGGGATAGGCGGGACGCGCGGCGGCGTAGGCCGCGGCATGACCGGAGAAGTGATCCTTGAAGCCGACGTCACTCATGGTTCGGAGCCCGGGAAGAAATCGTCGTGCGCGATGCGAGCCCGAGGCGGACGATGCGCGGCGACGAGGCGCGGCACGTGGTCAGGCGTCAGACCCGTACGCAAGGTTGCGGGTTCGGCGACTACCGGCGCACGGAGCGAAACGCCCACACGCACAAGCTGCCGGCGACGACCACGGCAACCCAGGAAACCCACGCCGGCACGTCGATTCCGCCCACATGCACGGGCCATCGATTCAGCGCCCGCACCGCTTGCGCCACCGCGATCACTCCGAAGAGAGCGCCCGAGACGACGGCATACTTGTTGGACATGCCCGGCCCTCCTGTTCAGCAGGTGACGCTCCCGTCCGGATCGAGCGCCGTGCGGTGCGCGCACCCGTCAGGATGATGGCATGGAACCCTCACGAAGGGTCAGGCAGCGTCGTTCCGGCCTGTCCCCAGAGAGCCCGTCGCGAGCAATCAGGGCGGATCACCCGGACTCCGCGGCCGCGTAGGGTACCTGCGCGAATCGGATGCTCATGGCCCGGAGCGCATCCTTGCCCCGGATGGTCAGGTCGGTGATGAAGAGGAACTGGTCGCGGCTCTCCTTCGCATAAGCCTTCAGCCGGTATTTCGTTCCCCACGGCTTTTCCATGACGATCACCGAAATGGGGGTATCGGGCTTCCGATGGGAGCTGGTCTCCGCGATCTGCACCAGCCGCGCCCGCACTGCCACGGCGTCATGGTCGGGGTGCAGGTAGAACTCCGCGACGCACAGCAGGCTGCGCTAGCCGCTTGTGGCGTTGGCGATGCTTCCCGACCAGATCACGGAGTTGGAGACGATCACCTCCGTATCGTCGGCGGTCACGATGCGCGTCGCTCGCAGCCCGATCGACTTGACCTCCCCGTAGACGCCGCCCAGCTCGATCCAGTCCCCCGGCTGGTAGGTGTTCTCCAGCACGGTCATGAGTCCGGCAACCAGGCTGTTCCCGTAGTCCTTGAACGCAAAGGCAAGCGCCAGACCCGCGCTCGCGACCACCACAACGGCATTTTTGAAGGTGGGCTCGACAAAGATCGGGACGACGACGATCAGGGCCGTCATTCCGATCAAAAGACGGACGACCGGCATCGCGCGCAGGATCGAGAGCCGCAGGTGGGGCGAGGCGCTCTCCGCGATACGGCGGAGCAGGCCTCGAAGAAGAAAGGACGCGAGCCCTGCCGCGGCCAGCACGATCACGGCAAGCAGCACGTGCATCCAGGTGAGTTTCTCGAGATGACCCCAAGTTGCAAGATCTGTGCTCATGCGCCTTTCCTTCCGTTCCCGGGAGAACCGAAATTCACGAACGCGCGCACCTGGCGGCGCCTGATAATACAGTTCCGCCACGATGCCGCTTATCGAGCGCTGCGACTTGCAGCGATGGCGCGCGCCGGCAGTACCAGGCGCGCGGACGGCGTGCCGATCATGTGAAATGCCCGCCATTCGACATCAGCGGCCGGCGCAGTCGCACAACGGCGCGACGCCGGCCGTCAGCAGGGCGAGACGACGCGGACGGCGGACTCCCGATAATTGCGAAAGCCCATCCGCTCATACAGCCGGCGGGCGTTGCCGTTGTCGCGCATGACGTGCAGGAACGGGATCTCGCCGCGCTGCAGCTGGCGGCGGATCAGCTTGATCGTCAGTCGCCGCGCATAGCCTCGGCCCTGAAAGTCCGGATGCGTGCAGACGCCGCTGATCTCGCGCAGCGTGCCGGCCTGCATGCGCTCGCCCGCCATGGCGACCAGGCGCTGACCCTCGAAGCAGCCGAAGTACTCGCCGAGCTCGATGGTGCGCGGACCGAACGGCCCCGGCCGGGTCAGGGTGGCCAGCTCGAGCGCCTGCGATGCATGCTGCGGGCCGAGCCGGACCGCATCGGGCGCCTCGTCGATCGCCGGCAGCGGCGCCTCCCAGACCATCTTGAACATGGTCGATTCGGCCTCGATGCGCCAGCCCGCGGGAACCGCGCCCGACCAGCCGTCGCAGTAGAAGTGCTCGCCGGGCTGGCAGTACGGCGCCAGGGCATCGAAGTCGGGACGCTCGGCGTCGGCGAAACCGACGATCGGGGAGAAGCCGGCGGCGTACCGTCGCGCACCGCGCGTGCCGGCGGAGAACTTCATGTGCGGACCGGCGAGGGTGTGCCAGACGATGTTGTCGAGCAGCTGCTTCATCGGGATCGGCGTGCGGATGGCGGAAACCGGAGAACGCCGGCGGCCGACGAAGCTGACAGGCGACGGCGCCGATGGCAAGCGCGCATGCGCACGGCACGCGGATTTTCGATCGGACCCGGCCGCAACGGCAAAACGCCATCGGCGCTGCGATCGGGCAAGGAAGACACCGGAGGATCTCGCGCTGCCACGGTCCGGGGCGACTTCACCTCGACCGCGATGGTGCGCAGCCCCGTTTGTCCGACGTTCTGCACCATGGCAGGTTGCGTCTTTCGACTTGAATTGTTACGTGATAATCAAGAAACTCCGGTGCAGCAGCACACCAACGGCAACGGTGTTTCCCGTCAGGGCCGACGATAGCTTGGCTCATTCGCCCTTACCTCACTGCGCCATCAAAAAACTTAGCTGGGCGGCTGTCTTTGACAGCGTAATTTCAATGATTTCCGCGGCTACGACATTTTTGACAACGAAAGGATCTTTCTTGACGATTTCCTGAATTTGCTCAAGCGTTACGTTGTGCGCAACGATGGCACCACCCAATTTTGGCTGGATGGTGCCAGCCAGCAGGAAAACTCCTTTCTCAAAACCATCTCGCAGCCAAGCATTGTGACCATCCATGAACTGGCTGGCATTGGCTTTGTCGGCCGAAAATTTGAGCAGAACTACGAACATGCGCATCACTCCTATTCCAGTTTGCAAGGCGGGTTTCCAAAAGTCCTAGCCATTTGACTTGAGCGGCAGGACAAAAGCGTAGATTTTTGTACGTCCACGCGCAGGAAAGGTTAGGCCTTCCTTCGATCTGGCTCGTTCAGATGCAGGAACTTCGTGTAGAGATCGCGTGGCGGGGCGACGGAGACCGACTTGAGCACTTGACCGACATTACCCCGGTGATACCCGCCGTGGATAAGAACGTGGAAAAGGGCCTCCTCCCTGGACATGCGACCTCGATCGCCGTCGGTGAAAACGAAGGCGAAGACCTCCGACAGAGCTGGGGCCGTAAGGCTGGAAATGTAACTTCGGTACCAGGCATCTGTGGCTTCGACGTCGGCCCGGAGCTGCTCGAGCGATGGGGTTGCCTTCGTATTCGTAGCGTCAAAGGGTATTGGCTCCCCACTAAGGTGGGCTCGAAAGATTCTGTCGACGACGTAGATGTGGTTGAGGGTACGGATGCAAGTGTGAAGCTGATCAGAATGCTCTGGCGGTAGCGTGGCCAAAAGCGAGAACAGCTCCGAGTTGGCCCAGGCCTTGTAGCCAAACAGCGACTTCAGGGTTTCGGTGGACATGATTGATCCCGTTTCTGGGAGGCCTAACGTTTGAGCTCAGGCCGCGGCCCGTTAGGGCCGTCGCGCCTACAGCGAATGGTTAGATCGCTCACTCCTCACTGCCGAGCTTTTTTGTCTCAAGATCAAACTTTCTGTAGTAAAGCGGCAGAGAAAACTTGCTTCTTAGGTTCTCCAAGTACTTCTTGGACTCTCTAGATAAATCAACCGAACCGACGATTATTAGTTTCGAAGCACGAGACTCGCCAGGATAGTAAGCATACTCTATAAGCTGTGCTAACGCCTCTCGGATACACTGCTTTGAGGTATTTGCCGTCTTCAACTCATAAAATGTATAACCGCCGGGGGATCTAACAGCGATATCAACCTTTGCCCCAAACCCGGTGTCTTGCTCACAAGAAACATTGTCTTTCCCATGGGCTTTCGTAAGTTGCTCGAATATCTGATCTTGGATTTGGTTATGAACCAGATCAATATGTT
>JAJYMF010000087.1 GCA_021787175.1 Pseudomonadota bacterium
ATGTGGCGGTTGTACAGCGGTACCGGCGCCAGCCGGATCACGTCCGGTTCGCGCCAGTCGCCGATCACGCCGTGTGCGACGAGATGCTCGAACAGCGCGCGTCCGGCGCTGCGGCCGCCGCGCACGCGCAGACTCAGCTGGCAGCCGCGTTGGGCCGGATCGGCGGGAGTGCGGATCTCCAGCACGCGTTCGAGGCGTGTGCGGATCAGCGCCTCCAGGTAGCCGGTCAGGCGCAGCGAGCGCTCGCGCAACCGGGCGATGCCAACGCGCGCGAACGGCTCCAGGCTGGCGCGCAGCGGTGCCAGCGCGAGAATCGGCGGATTCGACACCTGCCAGCCCTGCGCACCGGGTGCCGGATCGAACGCGGGTGCCATCCGAAAGCGGGTCGCGGCCTCGTGTCCCCACCAGCCGGCCAGTCGCGGTCGCGGCGTGTGCGCGTGGCGGGCATGCACGAAGCAGCCGGCCAGCGCTCCCGGCCCGCCGTTGAGGTATTTGTAGCTGCACCAGACGGCAAAATCGCAGTGGCTGTCGTGCAGCGCCAGCGGCACATTGCCGACCGCATGGGCCAGGTCGAAACCGATGCAGCAGCCCTGACGGTGCGCCAGCTCGCTCAGCGCGCGCAGGTCGAACACCTGGCCGCTGAAGTATTGCACGCCCGGCAGCAGCACCAGCGCGATGCGGCGGCCCTGCTCGGCCAGTGCTCCGGCGAACGCGGCGGTGCTGAAGAGTCCGTCGTCGCCCGGCGCGACCTCGATCAGGGCGTCCCGCGGGTCGTGACCGTGCAGCGCCAACTGGCCGAGCACGGCGTGACGATCGGAGGGAAACGCGCCCTGCTCGATCAGGATGGCGTGACGCTCCGGCGTCGGCCGGTAGAAGCTGGCCATCATCAGGTGCAGATTGACGGTCAGGGTGTTCATCACCACGACCTCGGCGGGCTCGGCGCCGACCAGCGCGGCCAGCGCCGGCGTCAGCTCCTCCTGCATGCGCAGCCACGGATGCGGGCCTTCGAAGTGGCCTTCGACCGCGCGCGTGGCCCAGCTGTCGAGTTCGCGCTCGAGGGCGGCGCGCACCGCGCGCGGCTGCAGGCCCAGCGAATTGCCGCAGAAATAGGCCTGCTCACCGTTGCCGTGCGGCGGGATCAGGAACTCGTCGCGCAGCGCGCTCAGCGGATCGGCGGCGTCCAGCGCCAGGGCGTGAGTCTCGCCGGCCGCCGCGGATGCCCCCATCTCAGCCGCCCAGACTGCGCGCGACGGCATCGCAGCCACGATCAAAAGCGGCAGTCCACGCCGGCCCGGCCAGGCTGACCAGCGGGCGCACGCAGCGCAGCTGCACGCCCTGATTGCCCTTGAAGTAGTAACTCTCGCGGTAGTCCAGGCGCTGCTTGTTTTCCATCGCGGTGTAGGTGAAGCGGCTGGAACCGGTGCCGCGGGCGCCGGATTGGTATTGCGGCAGGCCGCGGGCCTTGGCCAGTCCGGCATCGACCCAGGTCTTGAACGCCTGCGCGTCGCTGACCGTGTGCACGGTGACGGTGACGCGCGCCAGCACTTCGTGGCCGGTGGGCGACGGGTCGGGCACCTGGAATGCGATGAACTGCGGGTCGCCGTCGTCTTTCTCCATGATCCGCGGCCAGCCGGTGGGTGCGCTGAAGCGCACGCTGCCGGCGGCGAGGCTGTAGTCGGCAGCGGTGGCTGCAGCGGCCTGGCCGCCGAAGGCCAGGACGAGTGCGGCAAAGGACATCAAGCGCGGCAAGCGACGGACAGACATGGCAACTCCTCGACAGGGGCTTCGGGGATTCGACGGGGGACGATGCCGGCAAGGCGGCGCGGTGTCCGAGGCGATCGTCGCACCGCGCGCAGTGTAGCGCGGCGGTTCAGGGCGCCGCCGCGTCCAGCGCGTGCCGCAGCGCGGCGAGGGCGTCGTCGATGCGTGCGTAAAGTCGCACTGGCGCGGCATTGTCGGCAGGCAGCGGGTCGGGCGCAGGCCACGCCGCTGGCGCAGCGGACAACGGGTCGCGCACGCGCGCGGCGAGCTGCCGCAGTTTCACGGCGACGGCAGCGGCCTGCGGATCGCTGCCGGTCTCACCAAGGGTCGCCTCCAGCGCCATCGCGCTGCGCACCAGCCGGCTGGCGTGGGCAAACAGGCGCTCGATCAGCGCCAGCAGGGCGGTCGGCGTGGCCGGTTCGGCGCGCAGCCGTTCCAGCGAGGCCAGCGCGTTGCTGCGGGCGACACGCGCCGCGGCGCGCGCATTCGACCGGCGCGTGCGGTCGCCGGGGCCGGCGAGGGTATCCAGGTACGCGGCATAACTTTCCAGCATCAGCGCGAACGCGGTGCGTGCGCGACCGCGCTCCCAGGTGGGCCAGGCGAGATATCCCGCCAGCGCCGCCGCACAGGCCAGCACGGTGGCGATCGCGCGGTCGTGCAGCGACTGCGCCGGCGACAGCCCTTCCAGATCGAGCAGGATCACCACGGTGCCGGTCAGGGCAGCCACCGCCAGCGCGTAGTTGGCGTTGGCCAGCCAGCGGAACAAAAAACACAGCGCCGCCAGCACCGCGATCTTCGCCGCCAGACTCGATGCCAGCAGCAGCAGCGTCGAGGTCAGCACCAGGCCGAGCAGGGTGCCGATCGCGCGCAGCAGGCCGAATTGCAGCGTGGAGGCAAAGTCCGCGCGCAGCACGATCGCCAGCGTCATCGGCAGCCAGTAGCCGTGCGCCAGCCCGAGCACGCTTTCGGCGGCGACGCCGAGCGCCAGCGCCAGTGCCATGCGCAGCGCGTGGCGAAAGACCACCGCGTGCGGGTTGAGGTTGGCGCGCAGCTGCGCCAGCGGCGCGGCGCCACGCAGCGCCGGCGGCAGCGCGCGCTCGGCGCTGGCGGCACGCTGCTCGCCGCGGTTGCCGGCCCAGTCGGCATTGCGCGCCGCGGCGCCCAGCGCGCCGGCCAGCGCCTGCAGATGCGGACGCAACGACGCCGCCGTCGTGGACAGCTCCTGGTCGATGCACTGCAGTGCGACGTCGGTGCCGTGCGGCGGATCGCCGGCATCCAGCGCGGCGGCGATCGCTTCCAGCGCATTCGCCGCCGCAGCGCGCACGGCGTCCAGCGACGACGGTGCCGAATCCAGCTCGCCCAGCGCCAGCAGTTCGAGGCGAATGCGTTCGGCTTCGTCGAGCAGGACGCGAAACGCCTCCATCGCGCGGCCGTGCGCCTGGTCGCGTCCGAGCAGGATGTCCTGCAGCGCGTTCAGCGCGTCGCTCGCCGGCGGCGGCGCATCGCGCTGCGGCGGGTGCCGGGCCAGTGCGGCGATCTCGCGGTAGGTGTGCGCCAGCGCGGTGCGCTCGGGGCGATAGCGCTGCAACGGCCAGGCGATGACCGCCAGCAGCGCCTGCAGCGCGCCGCCGGCAAACAGCAGGGCCGCGGCATTGGCGGCAGCGGCAGGCGGCAGCGGCGTTGCCGCCGCGATCACCAGCAGGATCATGCTGGTCATGCCGACCCGCGTCGCCGCGGTGCCGAACAGCACCAGCATGCCGCCGGCGAAGCCCCACGCCAGGGCGAGCGCGATCATGGCGTCGCGCTGGGCACCGAACACGAAACCCGCGTAGCCCGACAGCGCGCCGCCCAGCGCCGCCAGCAGAATCGCCCGCAGCCGCTGCCGATACGGCCCCGGTTGGTCGGAGAACATCACGTTCAGCGCGCCGGCCGCGATACCGATGCCGGCATTGAGATGGCCGCCGAGCGCGCCGGCGATCAGCGGCGCGGCGACGCCGGCGGTGTTGCGCAATGCGACGGTCAGCGGTACGTCGGGGTGCTTGATGCGCAGCAGACTGTCGCGCAGCGTGCGGCGCAGGGACCAGGAGGAAGCCATGGGCCTAGTCTCGCGAGCCGCGCGATGCGCGGCAAGGCGCACGCGCCAGAGCTTGCGATTTCAGCTCGTGTGCGGGATCGCGAAGGCGGCGTTGCCGCGGCCGGGAATCAGCGGATCAGGACCATGCCGACGCCGGCAGGCATCCCTGCCGCGACCTCCGCTCGGCATCCTGCCTCGCCCGAGCCTTCGCCACGACCGTCCACCGGACGGTCGTCAGCGGCTCAGGCTCTACCATTGAACTCGCCGGTCGATGTGCTCACCAGCACGCGCTCGCCGCTGACGATGTATTCCGGCACCTGGATCTCGAGGCCGGTCTGCAGCGTCGCCGGCTTGGGGCGCTTGGTGGCGCTGGCGCCCTTCAACTCGGGTGCGGTGTCGACCACGGTCAGGACGACGCTGGGCGGGAGCTGCAGGCCCACCGGCTGGTCGTCGATCACCTGCACGTAACAACCTTCCAGACCCTCGGTGATGTAGCCGGCGGCATCGCCGACGACATCCGGGCCGAGCTGGTACTGGGTGTAGTCCTCGACGTCCATGAACACGAAGGCGTCGCCGTCCATGTAGGAGAACGTCGCCTGGCGGCGTGCCAGATCGACGTCCTTCAATTCGTCGTCGGCGCGCAGGCTGAGGTCGAGCTTGCTGGCGCCCGGCACGCTGTAGAGGGTGAAGCGGAGGGTGACGTTGCCGCCGCGCGCGGTCGGCGCGCTGCGTTCGACGTCGCGGACCTGGTAGATCTTGCCGTCGTGCTCGACGACCGTGCCACGCTTGATGTCGGAGGCTTTCATGGCGAACTCGGGAATCGGTAGCCGGTAGCGGGTAACGGGAGAGGGAAGTGGAAGTGAGAGGTGAGAGGTGAGAGGTGAGAGGTGAGACGGGGCTATCCGGGTTACCGGTCTTGGCTTCTCCCGACTCCCGGGTTATTTCGGTTGCAGCCGGATCGCACCGTCGATGCGCACCACGCTGCCGTTCATGTAGCGGTTCTGCAGGATGAAGGCCACGGCATCGGCGAATTCGGCCGGTGCGCCGAGGCGCGAAGGATAGGGGACCTGCGCGCACAGGGATTGGTAGATCGCCTCGGGCATGCCGTCGACCATCGGCGTATGGAACACGCCGGGCGCTACGGCCATCACGCGCACGCCGATGCGGGCAAACTCGCGCGCCATCGGCAGGGTCATGGCGACCACGCCGCCCTTGGACGCGGAGTAGGCGGCCTGGCCGATCTGGCCCTCGTAGGCAGCGATCGACGCGGTGTTGACGATCACGCCGCGCTCGCCGTCATCGCCGGCCGCGTTGTGCTGCATCAGACTGGCGGCGCCCTTGGCGACGTTGAAGCTGCCGACCAGGTTGACCATCACCGTGCCGGCGAAGTTTTTCAGCGGCATCGGGCCGTCCTTGCCCAGTACGCGGCCGGCGCCGAGGATGCCGGCGCAGCTGATGGCGGCGTTGAGTCCGCCCATCGCCGCCTGTGCCGCGGCCAGGTTGGCGGCGACGTTTTCCTCGGAGGTGACGTCGGTGCGGAAGAAATGCGCCGTGCCGCCCAGCTCGGCCAGCGCCGCCTGCGCGCGCTCGGCGTTGACGTCGAGCAGCGCCACCTGCGCGCCCGAGGCCACCAGCCGCCTGGCCACCGCCAAACCGAGTCCGGACACGCCGCCGGTGATGACCGCCTTGACCTGGTCGAGCTGCATGGGTGGGTCCCTGCCTGCGTCAAAGCCGAGATTTTAACCGAGCCGATCGCCGTGCCGGGGTGGTTTCACAGCGGGCGGATGAAATAGCGGTCGCAGGCGAAGTGGCCGGTGCTGCCCAGGGGCGCACCCAACCGCGTGAACCCGCTCTTGAGATACAGCGCCTGCGCGGCGTCCATCCCGGTCAGCGTCTCGATGTAGCAGCGGCGATAGCCCAGCGTACGCGCGGCATCGAGGCAGCGCTGCATCAGCGCCTTGCCGGCGCCGAGCCCGCGCAGGGATGGCAGGAAATACATCTTGCGCAACTCGCAGAGATCGGCGTCGCTGCCCTCCAGTGCGGCGACACCGCCGCCGCCTTCGACGACGCCATTCCGCTCCACGACGAAATAGGCGCATCCGGGGACGGCATAGGCGGCACTCATGGTGGCGACCTCGGGGTCGTGGATCGCGAAGCCCGGTCCGTCGGCGCCGAACTCGGGCATCACGCTGCGGATGATGCCGGCGACGGCGGCATCGTCGCGGGGTTCGATCGGGCGGATCAGAAACGCAGGGTTCATCGCAACCTCCGGAGGCAGGCCGCGATGATAGCGGCCGCACTCAGGCGCGGTCGCCCCAGGCCTCGAGAAAGCCGCCGATCTGGGTCTTTTCCAGCGGCGGGCTGAACAGGAAGCCTTGTGCGAACGGGGTTCCCAGCGCGAGAAGGAAGTCCCGCTGGCGCTCGGTTTCCACGCCTTCGGCGGTGACCGCCAGACCCAGACTGCGGCCCATGCGCACGATCGCCTCGCAGATCGCGTTGTCGGTGCCGTTATGCGGGATGCCCTGCATGAAGGCGTGGCTGATCTTGATGCCGTCGATCGGCAGCCGGCGCAGATAGTTCAGCGACGAATAGCCCTCGCCGAAATCGTCGATGGTGATGCGCACGCCGAGGCGCTTGATCGCGGTGAGGATCTCGAGCGTGTCGGCGGCGTCCTCGATCAGCACGCGCTCGGTCATCTCCAGCTCGAGCATGCGCCCGGGCAGGCCGTATTCGCGCAGTGCCGCCGCGACCGTGTCGTAGAGCGTGCCGCTGAGCAGCTGGCGAAACGAGACGTTGACCGCGGCGTGGCCCGGCGCGCCGCCGCGATCCACCCAGGCGCGCAGCTGCCGGCAGGCGTCGACGATCACCCATGTGCCGATGCGCACGATCTCGCCGGAGTTCTCCGCGTGCGGCACGAACTGGGTGGGGGCGATTTCGCCCAACACGCCGCTGCGCCAGCGCAGCAGGGCCTCGAGGCCGCTGATCGTGCCGCGCGCCAGCACCACCTTGGGCTGCCAGGCCAGGCGGAATTCGCCGGCGTCGAGTGCGCGCCGCAACGCCGACTCGATGCGCTGACGCTCATCGATCGCCTGCTCCATCCCGGCTGTGAAAGCCTGCCAGCCGTCGCGGCCGCGACGCTTGACCTCGAGCATCGCCGCCTCGGCGTGGCGGACCAACTGCTGTGCCGAGCGCCCATGCTCGGGGAAGGCCGCGATGCCGACCGACGCGGTGAGGGTGAACTCCTCGCCGCCGTGGCGCAGCGGCTGCCGGAACGCGTTGACGATGCGCTCGGCCATCTGGCCGGGCAGCGCGGCGCCCGCGCTCGCAGGCAGGAACAGGGTGAACTCGTCGCTGCCCCAGCGTGCCAGCAGGGCGCGGCTGCCGGCGACACTGCGGCTGAGTCGCTCGGCCGCGGCGATCAGCAGTCGATCGCCCTCGATGTGGCCGAGCACATCGTTGACGACCTTGAAACGGTCGAGATCGACGAACAGCACCGCCGGGCCCGCAGGGGCCGGCGCATCGGCGGCGGCCTGCGTCAGCTGGGCCAGCAGGGTGTCGCGGTTGGGCAGGCCGGTGACGCGGTCGGTGGTGGCCTGGCGCTTGAGCTGCTCCTCGACCAGCTTGCGTTCGGTGATGTCCTGCACGCTGCCGGTGATGCCGAAGACGCGGCCCTCGTGCAGCAGCGGCTTGCCCAGGCTGCGCACCCAGCGCCGGCGACCGATGGCGCTGTGCAGGCGCAGTTCCAGATCGAACGTCCGTGCCTGCGTGCGCGCCTCGAGCAATGCGCGCGCGAGCAGCTCGCGATCCTCGGGGTCAATGAAGTCCAGCGCTCGCGGCTCGGTGATGGCCACGCCCGCGGGCAGGTCGTGGATGCGGTACATCTCGTCGGTCCAGTACACCACGCCGTGGGCGTCGTCGATCTCCCAGCCGCCGATGCCGGCCAGTCGCTGCGTCTCGTCGAACAGGTCCGCCTGCCGCTTCAGCGCGCTGACGTCGCTGAACGTGGACACCACCTGGAACGGCCGCGCGTCGCCGTCGCGGAACTGCGGCACGGCGGTGAGCGACAGCCAGCGATAGGCGTGCAGGTGCGGCAGGTAGACGCCGAGCAGGGTGCTCTCGACGCTGCGGCCTTCGCGCAGTGCGCGATTGCCGGCCAGGTCCTCGAACGCGACCGGACTGCCGTGTTCGTCGACGACTCGCCATTCGCGCAGCGCTTCGCGACGCACCTGCAGGATTTCGGTTTCGCTGAGGCCGAGGATGCGGCAGGCCGCCGGATTGACCGCGACGATCGCGCCGTCGGCGTCCTGGATCAGAACGCCCTTGTCCATCGCCTGCAGCAGCAGGCGGTAGCGCGCTTCGTCTTCCGCGCCGGCCGGAGTCTGCGCGGCGCGCACCCGCGCCAGCAGGCGCGTGGGGCCGGGGCCGGCGCAGGCGCGCAGCGAGAGGTCGGCGGCGAACAGGCTGCCATCGGCGCGCCGATGGCAGCCCCGCAGCACCAGCTCGGCGCCGGATTCGGCGCGCGCCGCCGCATCGGCGACCGCCAGCGGCGACAGCGCCGGATCCAGCGCGGCCAGGGCCAGCCCCTGCAGTTCGGCGGCCGGCTGGCGATAGAGATCGGCGGCGACACGGCTGGCGGCGAGCACGCGGCCGTCGCGGTCGAGCAGCAGCAGCGCGTCGGGCAGGGCGTCGAGCAGCGGGAGCAGGGCATGCAGGGAACCCGCGGTCGCCGCCTCGATGGCGGCGACCCCATCCGGGACTGCAGCGGTGGACGGCTGCGACTGCCGCACGGGGCCCCCTGTCAAAGCGCCCAACGGCCAAACGGGTTTCGAGCATAGCACCGCGCCGGCGAGCGGGAATCGCGGGCGGCCGGGTCAGGCCGCGGCGCGCGCCACCCGGCTGGCCGTGGCCCGTCCGAGCTGCTGCGACAGCCACTGTCCGGTGGCGATCAGGGCCGGCAGGTCCACGCCGGTGGCGATGCCCATGCCGTGCAGCATGTAGACCACGTCCTCGGTGGCGACGTTGCCGGCGGCGCCGCGCGCGTAGGGGCAGCCGCCGGTCCCGGCGACCGCGCTGTCGACCACGCCGACGCCCTCCTCGAGGCAGGCGAGGATGTTGGCCAGCGCCTGGCCGTAGGTGTCGTGAAAGTGCACCGCCAGCGCGGCCATCGGCACCTCGACCGCCACCGCGCGCAGCATGGCCCGAGCCTTCAGCGGCGTACCGACGCCGATGGTATCGCCCAGCGAGATTTCGGCGCAGCCCAGCGCATGCAGGCGCGCGGCGACGCGCACCACGTCGGCCACCGGCACCTCGCCCTGGTAGGGGCAGCCCAGCACGGTCGAGACGTAGCCGCGCACGCGCACGCCCTCGGCGCGGGCACGTTCCAGTACCGGCAGGTAGCGCTCCAGCGATTCGTCGATCGAGGCGTTGATGTTCTTGCGGTTGAACGCTTCGGATGCGGCCGTGAACACGGCGATTTCATCGGCGCCGGCCGCGTGCGCGGCCTCGTAACCCTTGAGGTTGGGCACCAGCACCGGATAGCGCACGCCGGCGCGGCGATGAATGCCGGCCAGCACCGCGGCGCCGTCGGCCAGCTGCGGCACCCACTTGGGGCTGACGAAGCTGGTGGCCTCGATCACCGGCAGGCCGCAGGCGGCCAGGCGGTCGATCAGCTCGATCTTGACCGCGGTCGGCACCGGCGTCGATTCATTCTGCAGGCCGTCGCGCGGGCTGACCTCGACGATGCGGACCTGAACGGGAAGAGCGGTCATGGGGGCTCCGATCGGGATCGCGGACGGCGGACGGTGCGCTCAGGCCGCCCCGGCGAAGCGCACCAGCACGGCATCGGCCTCGACGAAGTCGCCGACGCGGACGGTGACGGCCGCGATGGTACCGGCGTGCGGCGCCTTGAGCGCCAGCTCCATCTTCATCGCCTCCATCACCAGCAGTTCCTCGCCGGCGGCCACTTCGACGCCCGCCTGAGCGCGCACCAGCACGATGCGTCCCGGCATCGGCGCCAGTACGCGGCCGCTGTCGGTCGCTGCGGTGGTTTCGGGCGCGAACGCCGGCGGGTGCTCGAACGCGTGGCGGCGATCGCCGTCGTGCAGTTCGACGCGATCGGTGTGCAGGCGCACGCGCCAATGGCGCAAGACCCCGTCGAAGGCCGCGCTGAGTGCGCCTTCGAGCTGCCGGGCCTGGGTCACCTCGATGCCGGCGTGTTCGAGCGCAAACCGGTAGCGGCCGCCGCTGCCGCGAGCCCGCAGCGTATGGCGGTTGTCGCCATGGATCAGGACCACAGGCCGCTCGCCGGGGCCATCCAGGCGCCAGGCGTCGGCCGCGCGCCAGGGCGAATGCGGATCGGCGTCGGCGGCGGGCCGGACCGCGCACGCCTCCTCGTCGAGCAGCACGCTCAGCGCCGCGGCGGCGAGCGCCTGCGGGTCCGGCGTCGCGGCGGTGGCCAGGAACTCATCGAGATGACGATCGAGATAGCCGGTGTCGATGCGGCCTTCGACCACGGCCGGGTGCCGCACCAGCGCCTCGAGAAAGGCGATGTTGGATTTCGGGCCATCGATCGCGCACGCCGCCAGCGCCTCGCGCATGCGAGCCAGTGCGCGCGGACGGTCGGCATCGTGGACGATCAGCTTGGCGATCATCGGGTCGTAGAAGATCGTCACCGTGTCGCCCTCGATCACGCCGGCATCGACGCGGATGTGGGGCGATGGCGGCGGCAGTTCGAGCCGATCGAGGCGTCCCGATCCGGGCAGGAAGTGCTGTGCCGGGTCTTCGGCATACAGGCGCAGCTCGATCGCGTGACCCGCCGTGCGGACCTCGTCCTGCCGCAGCGGCAGCGGATCGCCGGCGGCGACGCGCAGCTGCCACTCGACCAGATCCAGTCCAGTGACCCTCTCGGTGACCGGATGTTCGACCTGCAGGCGGGTGTTGATCTCCATGAAATAGAAATCGCCCTGCGGGCCGACGATGAACTCGACGGTGCCGGCGTTGACATAGTCGAGCGCGCGGCCGGCGGCAACGGCCGCTTCGCCCATGCGCCGGCGCAGATCGGGCGTGAGGAAAGGCGACGGCGTCTCCTCCAGCACCTTCTGGTAGCGGCGTTGCGCCGAGCACTCGCGCTCGCCGAGGTGGATCACGTGGCCGTGTGCATCGCCGAAGATCTGGAACTCGATGTGACGCGGAGTCTCGACGTAGCGTTCGAGCAGCACGCGGTCACGGCCGAATGCGCTCTTCGACTCACGCCGGCAGGACTCCAGCGCGCCGGCGAACGCGTCGGCGTCGCGCACGATGCGCATGCCCTTGCCGCCGCCGCCGTGTGCGGCCTTGATCATCAGCGGAAACCCGATGCGCGCCGCTTCGCGCGCAAGATGCTGCGGGTTCTGGTCGTATCCGGTGTAACCCGGCACCACCGGCACGCCGTGTGCGGCCATTCGGTCCTTGGCGCCGGCCTTGGAACCCATCGTGCGCATCGACGTCGCGCGCGGCCCGATGAACGTCAGCCCGGCCTGCTCGACGGCTTCGGCGAAATCGGCGCTCTCGGACAGGAAGCCGTAGCCCGGGTGGATGGCCTCGGCGCCGCTGGCTTGCGCCGCCGCGATGATCGCCTCGCCGCGCAAATAACTGTCCTGCGGCCGCGGCCCGCCGATCGGCAGGGCGCGGTCGGCCTGCCGCGCGTGCTGCGCGCCGGCGTCGGCCTGCGAGTACACGGCGACGGTTTCGATTCCCAGCCGCCGGCAGGTGCGGATGATGCGGCAGGCGATCTCGCCGCGGTTGGCGATGAGGATGCGTCGGAACATGCGCGCGGTCGTGCTCATTCGGCGAATGTGACCCAGCGCGGCGCGCGCTTGTCGAGAAACGCGCCGAGGCCCTCCTGGCCCTCGGACGAAACCCGCAGCGCGGCGATCAGCGCGGCGTGTTCGCGATCGAGCGCATCGGCGCTGTCCGGCGTCATCCCGGCCAGCCGCAGCGCGAGCCGCTTGGCCTCGTGCTGGGCCCGCGGACCGCCCTTGCCCAGTGCATGCAGGGCGCGATCGACCGCGGCATCCAGTTCGCCCGCCGGCACGCACTGGTGCAGCAGCCCGACGCGCATGGCCTCGGATGCGTCGAAGACCTCGCCGCTGACGAACAGCCGCCGCGCGTGGCGCGCACCGACTGCGGCGACAACGTAGGGGGAAATGACCGCCGGCACCAGGCCGAGCTTGACCTCGCTGAGCGCGAACTTGGCACCATCGATCCCGATCGCGACGTCGCAGCAGGCAATCAGACCGACGCCGCCGCCGTAGGCCGCGCCGTTGACGCGGGCGAGAGTCGGCTTGGACAGGAAATTGAGCGTGCGCATCAATGCGGCCAAGCGCAGCGCGTCGGCGCGATTTTCCTCGGCGCCCGCCGCCGCCATGCGCCGCATCCAGTCCAGGTCCGCTCCGGCCGAGTAGGTGCTGCCGGTACCGGTCAGCACCACGGCGCGCACGTCCGGGTCGGCGTCGGCTTCCAGCAGCGCGGCGGTCAATTGCGCGATCAGGACGTCGTCGAAGGCGTTGTGCACCTGCGGACGCGCCAGGGTGAGGGTGACGACAGCTCCCTTGCGGGTGATCTCGAGTGGAGTGGGCATGCGAACTCCCGGGTCAGGGCGGGAATGATAACGGGCCGGGATGGGTCACTCCTTGCCATAGCAAATGCGAATCGTTATCATTAGCTACGTCACTCGAGGACCGAACCCATGGCACAGCGCCTCCCGCTCCTTCTGTCCGGCTTGTTCGTGCTTGCGGCCGCCGGTGTTCCGCGTTGCGCGACAGCGGCCGAACCGCCGTCGCTCCGGCTGGCGATCGTGAACCATCGCTTTCAGCCGGACACGCTGACGATTCCCGCCAACGTCAAGGTCAAGCTGGTGGTCGAGAACCGCGACGCCACGCCGGAGGAATTCGAGAGCAACGACTTCGACCGCGAGAAGGTGATCCTGCCCAACAGCAGCGCGGTGATCTTCGTCGGTCCGCTGCGGCCGGGACAGTACCGCTTTTTCGGCGAGTTCAACCCTGCGACGGCGCAGGGCGTGCTGCGCGTGGAGTGACGTCATGCTCGCGATTGCCCTGCTGGTCTTCCGTGAAGTGCTCGAGGCGGCGCTGATCGTCTCGATCGTGGCCGCGGCGACGCGCGGCGTGCCGCGCCGCGGTGCGGCGCTCCTGGGCGGCATCGGTCTCGGCGTGCTCGGCGCACTGCTGGTGGCGCTGGGCGCCGGCCGCATCGCCGCGCTGTTCAGCGGCGTAGGCCAGGAAGTCTTCAACGCGACGGTGCTGCTGGCCGCAGTGCTGATGATTGCCTGGCATGTCGTCTGGATGGCATCGCACGGGCGCGAACTGGCCGCGCGCATGCAGGGCGTGGGGCAGGCCGTGCGCGCCGGCGCCAGTCCGCTGACCGTGCTGGTAGGGGTGGTCGCGCTGGCGGTGCTGCGCGAGGGCTCCGAGGTGGTGCTGTTCCTCTACGGCATGCTCGCCGGCGGTGCCGGCCATCTCGGTGCGGGACTGGTGCTGGGCCTCGCGGCCGGCGTGACGGTCGGCCTGCTGCTGTACTTCGGTCTGTTGCGCATCCCGCTGCGGCATTTCTTCGGCGCCACCAACGCGCTGCTGATCCTGCTGGCGGCCGGACTTGCGACCGACGCGGTGGCGTACCTGGTGCAGGCGGATCTGCTGCCGGCGCTGGGCGAACCGCTCTGGGACAGCTCGGCACTGCTCGGCGAGCACTCGCTGCCGGGTCAGGCGCTGCACGTGCTGGTGGGCTATGCCGCGCGGCCGACGCCGATCCAGCTGCTGGCCTGGTTGGCGACGGTGCTGCTGCTGGGCGGCGGCATGCATATCGCGGGCAAGGCGGCGCAAAGGATGCATTCGGTACCGCCGCAACGTGCCATGACCGGCTGAGATTCCTGTCTCGAAATCACCGCGTCCTTGTGGCGCGCCGGCTCCGTTCGCTTCGATTCCATACCAAGGGGTGCTCCGATGCATCGCAACCGATTGTTTTGCCGCTTCCATTGCGCGCTCGCCCTGCTGCTGCTCGCCTGCGTTCCGGCGCTGGCGCAGGCCGGGCCGGCCGAGAAGGTCTACATGCCGCAGGTCAGTTACCGCGAGTGGGAGCTCGAGTTCCGCGGCGGCGCGCAGGACTGGCCCGG
>JAJYMF010000415.1 GCA_021787175.1 Pseudomonadota bacterium
GACGCGGCCGGCGAGGACGGCGCGCGGGTGCTGGCCGCGCTGGTCGAGCGCGCGCGGCAGGCCGACCTCGGCGGCGGCCTGCGTCTGGGTGCGGTGGCCGCGATCGATCGCGTCACCGAGCTCGAGTTCCTGCTGCCGCTGCATGGCGTGCCGGTGGCGGCGATCGAGGCCGCCGCGCAGCGGCACGGCTATCCGCCGCTGCTGCCGGCGGGCGGCGTGCGCACGCTCAACGGCCTGCTCAAGGGCTACATGGACCTGGTGCTGCGCCACGACGGCCGCTATTACGTGCTCGACTACAAGAGCAACTGGCTGGGCGAGCGCGTCGCCGATTACGCGCCCGCGCACCTGGCCGCGGCGATGCGCGAGCAGCGCTATCTGCTGCAGATGCTGCTGTACACCGTGGCGCTGCACCGCTACCTGCGCGAGCGGCTGCCCGGCTACGACGTCGCGCGCGACCTCGGCGGCGCGATCTACCTGTTCGCGCGCGCGGCGGGGCTGGCGCCCGCGGCCGGCGTCTATCGCGAATGCCCGCCGCCGGCGCTGATCGCGGAACTCGATGCGCTGTTCGCCGGCACCGCGGAGCGCGCCGCATGAGCAGCGCACTGCTGGAAGCGATCCTGCGCGCGCCGGGTGCGCCGTGGCGCGCGCTCGATCGCCACGTCGCGCGCTGGCTGGAGGCGCACAGCGGCGAGCCGCTGGTCGCGCTGGCCGGCCTCGCCGCGGCGGCGGCCGAAGCGGCCGGCAGCGCCTGCATCCACCTGCCGGCGCTGGCCGCGCGGCCGGTCGTCGGCGACGGCACGCCCGCGTGGCCGGACTGGCCGCGCTGGCAAGCCGCGCTCGCCGCCAACGACTGGGTCGATGCCGATACCGCCGATCCCGTCCGCCCGCTGGTGCTGCGCGCGGGCGACTGCTACCTGCGCCGCAATTTCGATCACGAGACGCGCCTGGTCGCTGCGATCCGCGCCCGTTTGCGATCCGCGCCGGCGCAGGATGAGCCATCCCTGCGTGCCGATCTCGATGCGCTGTTCGGATCGCCGGGCGCCGCCGTCGACGGGCAGCGCCTGGCCGCTGCGGCCGCGCTGAGCCGCGGCCTGTTCGTGCTCACCGGCGGCCCCGGCACCGGCAAGACCAGCACCGTGCTGCGCCTGCTGCTGCTGTGGCTGCGCCGGCGCGACGCGGGCGGCGGTCGCATCGCGCTGGCGGCGCCCACCGGCAAGGCCGCACAGCGACTCGGCGAAACGCTGGCACAGGGGCTGGCGCCGCTGCGTGCTCGTCTGCCTGCGCAGCCCTGGGCGCCGCTGCTCGACGCGATCGCCGCGCTGCAGCCGCAGACCCTGCACGCGCTGCTCGGCGCCCGCCCCGACCTCGACACCTACACGGCCGGCCCGGACGCGCCGCTGGCGGCGGATCTGCTGGTGGTGGACGAGGCCTCGATGGTGGATCTGGCGCTGATGCGGCGCACGCTGGAGGCGCTGCGCGCCGACGCCGATCTGGTGCTGCTGGGTGACGCCGGCCAGCTGGCCTCGGTCGAGGCCGGCTCGGTGCTGGCCGATCTGGTCAGCGCCGCTGGCGATGATGGCATACCCGCGTCGTGCTCCGGGAGCCAGCCTCCGGCGCCGGGCGATGCTCCGACGGCCGGGGCGACCGGTACAACGCCGCTGGCCGGTCACGTGCTGCGCCTGCACACCGTCTGGCGCGCGTCCGGCGTCCTGCTCGATCTCGCCGCCGCGATCCGCGCCGGTGATGCCGCGCGGGTGCAGGCGCTGGCTGCCGATCCGGCACACGCCGGGGTTCTGCGGACCGCGACCGTGACCGACACCGCGGCACTGGCGCGCGCGCTGCGCGACGCGATCGATCCGCCGCACGGTGCCGGCCTGTTCGATGATCTGCTGCAGGCCGCCAGCCCCGCGGCGGCGCTGACCGCGCTGCGCGGCACATGCGTGCTGACCGCGCTGCGGTTGGGCGCGTTCGGGCAGCGGGCGATCAACCGCCTGATCGAGACTCTCCTGCGACGGCGATTCGGTCTGGATGCCGACGATCCCTGGTACGCCGGCCGGCCGTTGCTGATCACCGCCGGCGAGCGCAGCCTGGGCCTGGTCAACGGCGATCTCGGCGTGGTTCATGCCGGCGGCGATGGTCTGCCACGCGCGTGGTTCGAGAGCGCCGGGAACCCGGAGCCGCGCGCCCTGGCACCGCTGGCGCTGCCGGCGCACGAAACCGCCTATGCGATGACCGTGCACAAGAGCCAGGGCTCGGAGTTCGAACGCGTGGTGCTGGTCCTGCCCGCGCAGCCGGGGCGCGGGCTCAGCCGCGAGCTGCTCTACACCGGCGCCACGCGCGCGCGCCGCCGGCTCGAGCTGTGGGCCGGCGATGGCGTGCTCGAAGCCGCGCTGCACATGCGCATGCAGCGCGCCAGCCGCCTTGCCGAGCGCCTGCGCGCCGATGTGGACATGGGCGCCGATCGCTGACCCGGCCGGACCGCTTCCTACCCGTTCGCGATCAAGACACGAAAACCGCGTAGCCCGGATGCAGCGCAGCGAAATCCGGGAACGATGCTGCATCGAGCCCCGGATTCCGCTCCCGTGGGGCTCCATCCGGGCTACCCAGCGTATCGATTGAACGCAACGGGGCATCAGCCCACGCGCTGCCAGCGTCCGCCCGCCAGTTGGGCGACGCGGCCGTCGAGTTCGAGCAGGGCCAGTTCGGCCGCCAGCGCCGCGCTGCGGGCACCGGTGCGCGCGCACAGCTCGTCCAGCGCCGCGGGCACGTGGCCCAGCGCGTCCAGCAGCGCTGCGGTCGCCGCGGCATCGGCGATGCCCGGCGTGGTGGGTGCGGGCTCGGCGTCGAGCCGGCTGCGCAGTTCGGCACCCAGCGTGCGCGCCGCCGGGGCCAGCGCGGCGATCACTTCGGCAGGATCCTCCACCAGCGTCGCGCCCTCGCGAATCAGCGCGTGGCAGCCGCGCGCCAGCGGGTTGCCGATCGCGCCGGGCAGCGCGAACACCTCGCGATCCAGATCGACCGCCGCACGCGCGGTGATCAGCGCACCGGAGCGGATACCGGCCTCGATCACCAGCACGCCCAGCGCCAGTCCCGCCAGCACGCGGTTGCGCTGCGGGAAGTGCGCGGCCAGCGGCGGGCTGCCGGGCGGGAACGGACTGACCACGGCGCCCCGTGCGGCGATCGCCGCGGCCAGTTCGCGGTGATGGTGCGGATAGACGCGATCGGCGCCGGTGCCGACCACCGCCAGCGTGCCGCCGGTGCGATCGAGCGCAGCGCGGTGCGCGGCGGCATCCACGCCCTCGGCGAGACCGCTGCCGACGGTCAGGCCGGCCGCCGCCAGCGCGGCGGCAAACCGGCTCGCCAACGCCAGTCCGGCGGGCGTCGCCGCGCGCGCGCCGACCACCGCCACCTGCGGCCGCAGCAGCAGCGTCGCATCGCCGGCAACGAACAGCGCGATCGGGGCGCCGGCGTCGGCCTGCAGTTGCGGCAGAAAATCGGCCTCGTCGCAGCACAGCAGGCGATGCCCCGACTGCTGCAGCCAGACGCGGTCGGCGGCGAGGCGCGCGCGATCGGGCGATTCGATCCAGGCCCGCGCCGGCGCCGCCAGAGCGCAGCCGGGCCGCCGCAGTGCCGCACACACGGCCGACGCCGAGCCATGCCGCGCCAGCAGCGCGCGCAGCGCGACCGCGCCAAGGGTCGGCGTGCGCAGCAGGAACAGCCAGTCGTCGAGATCGGGGCGCAGGTCCATGCGCGCCAGTCTGAAACGCAGACGGCGCGGCAGGAGCCGCGCCGTCATGTCGGAATCGGCCTACGCCGGATCAGTCGGGCATGCGCAATTCGGCGCCGAGATGCACCGGCTTGACGCCATCCATCACCAGCCCGTAACTGACGTGGTCGAACGTGCGGAAGATCATCACGTGGCCGATGAACTCGGCCGGCAGGGTCACTTCCTGGCCGAAGCTGCGCGCCTGGCTCGACGAGGCGACATCATCGTGGATGCGATCGCCGGGCTGGTAGATCGAGTAGGTCTGGCCATTGTCCACGCCCTCGTCCTTGCCCGCCGACAGCGCCACCACCTGGCGCGGGCCGACCGCGTCCATGGCGTCGGAGAAGGCGATCACGCGCATGTTCGGCGGCAGCGCCTTGGGCGCGTGCGGGTAGTAGTCGGAGTCGTAGGGGTGCGTGTCCAGCGGCAGGATGCGGTCGCCCTTGCGCAGCTCCATGTGCGACGACACCGCCAGCAAGGTGGCCGGATCGCCGCCGCGCAATACCTCGACGGTGCCGATCACGGTGCCCTCGTAGCCCAGCGCGTGCCCGCTCGACAGGCGGTCGCGATCCGCATAGCCCATCTCGTCGCGATGCCAGGGGCCGGAGTACATCTCGACGTTGCTGTCGAGCGACTGCGCGATCTGGTCGCGGGACCCGGCGTCCGGGTGGAAGGTCAGGAAGACATGGCTGGGGCGCACCACGGCGAAGCGCTCGCCGGGCTTGGCGTCCAGGCCGCGCACGTAAACGAACTGCCCGGCCACGCCGCGCAGCTGGTTTTCCTCGAAACCGACCACGTACGGAGCCTTGCTCAACGCGTCGCGATCGGGGAACACGCGGGTATCGACCAGGAACGGCTTCAGCCCGGCCAGCGGCAGCGGCGCGATCGCTTCGCCGAGCTCGGTGACGCGCACGCGCGGCTCCAGCCGCAGCTCGCCGCGGCCGTTGCCGAGATAGGCGAGGTTGAGCACGTCGCCGGGATAGATGCGGTGCGGATTTTTCACCTGCGGGTTGGCCTGCCAGATTTCCGGCCACAGCCAGGGCTTCCGGAGGAAATGCGCGGAGATGCTCCACAGCGTGTCGCCTTTGCGCACGGTGTAGGAAGCCGGCGCGTCGGCGCGCAGATCCGAGGTGGCGGCGTAGACGGCCAGCGAGCACAGCATGCCGGCGAGAAGCGCAAGGGATTTCTTAAGCATGGCTGGCAATTCCCCGTTCCCCCTAGGGTTTCTGGAGTGTAGCCCAGCCCGATAGCGCGAACAATCGCCGTCGGAGCCAGCCTCGCGCCGGCCCGGGCACAGGCTTACAATGCGAAATACTAGGGGTGGAATGGCTTGCATTCCGCCGATTCGTCCGCAGTTCCGCCCCGGGAACGATCATGGCCAAGCTCAGCATTCTCGAATATCCGGACCCGCGCCTGCGCACCGTCGCGCAGCCCGTGACCGTGTTCGACGCCGCGCTCAGGCAGCTCGCAGCGGACCTGTTCGAGACCATGTACGCCGCGCCCGGCATCGGGCTGGCCGCCAGCCAGGTGGACGTGCACCGGCGCCTGCTGGTCGCCGACGTCAGCGAGGACAAGGACGATCCGCGCGTGCTGGTCAACCCGCGCATCCTCGAGCGCGAGGGCGCACAGGTGTACCAGGAGGGATGCCTGTCGGTGCCCGGCATCTTCGCCGACGTCGAGCGTGCCGGCCGCATCGTGGTGCAGGCGCAGGATCTCGACGGCGTGGCGTTCACGCTCGAAACCGACGGCCTGCTGGCGGTGTGCATCCAGCATGAGATGGATCATCTCGACGGCAAGCTGTTCGTCGACTACCTCTCGCCGCTCAAGCGCGGGATGGTGCGCAAGAAGCTCGAGAAGCAGCGCCGGCAGGCTGCGCCTGCGGCAGCCTCGGCCTGAGGCTTCCCATGTCCGATCGCCTGCGCGTGGTGTTCGCCGGAACACCGGAATTCGCCGTGCCCTGCCTCGAGGCCTGCCGCGCCGCCGCCGGCGTCGAGGTGGTCGCCGTTTATACGCAACCCGATCGTCCCGCCGGCCGCGGCCGGCAGCTGGCCGCCAGTGCGGTCAAGCAGGCGGCGCTGGCCGCCGGGCTGGCGGTCGAGCAGCCCGAATCGCTGAAATCCGCCGCCGCGCAGCAGCGTCTGCGCGAGCTGGCACCGGACCTGCTGGTGGTGGTCGCCTACGGCCTGATCCTGCCGCGCGCGGTGCTGGCGATTCCGCGTCTGGGGTGCTGGAACGTGCACGCCTCGCTGCTGCCGCGCTGGCGCGGCGCGGCGCCGATCCAGCGCGCCCTGCTCGCCGGCGATGCCGAGACCGGCGTCTGCCTGATGCAGATGGAGCCCGGCCTCGACACCGGACCGGTGCTGCTGACGCGGCGCACGCCGATCGCCGACGACGACACCGGCGGCGGCCTGCACGATCGCCTGGCCGCACTCGGCGCCGCCGTGCTCGGCGAAGGTCTGGCGCGGACTGTGCGTGGCGAGACGCTGGCGGCCCACCCGCAGCCCGAGGCCGGCGTCACCTATGCGCACAAGCTGGACAAGGGCGAGGCCGCGCTCGATTTCGGCGATTCCGCCGCGGCGCTGGCGCGCAAGGTGCGCGCCTTCGACCCCTGGCCGGTGGCCGAGGCCGCGCTCGCCGGCGAGCGCCTGCGCGTGTGGGCAGCGACGGCGCTGCCCGACCGCACGGACGCAGCGCCCGGCACGCTGCTTGGCGCCGGCCGCGACGGTCTCGATCTCGCCACCGGCGACGGCATCCTGCGCATCACACGGATCCAGCGTGCCGGCGGCCGGCCACTGCCGGTAGCGGATTTTCTCAACGCGCACCCCGAACTGCGCTCGCGCGCATGAACGACCCGCGCGCCCTCGCGGCACGGGCACTGGCCGAGGTGGCACTGCGCGGCGCCTCCCTGCGCGAGGTGCAGGCGCGCGCGGCGCCGGCGCTAGCCGATCCGCGCGATCGCGCCCTGCTGGCGGCGCTGCTGCACGAAGGCGCGCGCTACTGGCTGCGCTACGACGCGCTGCTGGCGCGCCTGCTCGAGCGCCCGCTGCGCACGCGTCTGCCGGCGCTGCACGCGCTGCTGATCCTGGGCCTGGTGCAGATCGAGCGCATGCGCCTGCCGGAGTATGCCGCGGTGGCGGCCACCGTGGAGGCCGCCCGCGCGCTCGGCCACGGTCACCAGTCCGGGCTGATCAATGCGGTGCTGCGGCGCTTCCTGCGCGAGCGCGCCGCGCTCACGGCCGTACTCGACGCCGATGCGGTCACCCGCCATGCGCTGCCGCGCTGGCTGCTGGATGCGATCGCGCACGACTGGCCCGAATCGGCCGGTTCCGTGCTGGCGACGATCAATGTCGAGGCGCCGCCGACGTTGCGCGTCAACCGTCGCCGCGCCGGTCGCGACGCGACGATCGCCGCCTTCGCCGCCGCCGGTCACGCTGCGCAGGCGCATCCCTGGCTGCGCGATGCCGTGCTGCTCGACGCCAGCACCGATGTCACCCGCCTGCCCGGCTGGAGCGAGGGCGCGATCGCGGTCCAGGACGGCGCCGCGCAGATCGCCGCCGACCTGCTCGACGTGACGCCGGGCCTGCGCGTGCTCGACGCCTGCGCGGCACCCGGCGGCAAGGCCTGTCACCTGCTCGAGCGCGCCGATCTCGATCTGCTCGCGCTCGACCGCGAACCCGAACGCCTGGCTCGCGTGGCCGCCAATCTCGAGCGCCTCGGCCTGACCGCGACGCTGCGTGCCGGCGACGCCGGGCAGCCGGCGGCATGGTGGGATGGCCATGCGTTCGATCGCATCCTGCTCGATGCGCCCTGCTCGGCGACCGGCGTGCTGCGCCGGCAACCGGACGTGCGCCTGCACCGACGCGCGACGGACATTGCGACGCTGGCGCAAACCCAGCGCACATTGCTGGACGCGCTGTGGCCGCTGCTGGCGCCGGGCGGACGCCTGCTGTACGCGACCTGCTCGCTGCTGCGCGCCGAAAATAGCGTCGTCGCCGCTGCGTTCGCCGCCACTCATGCTGACGCCGAGGTGGCGTCAGTCGTGCTGCCCGCGGGCCGCGCCGACGGCCCCGGCTGGCAGCTCCTGCCCGGTGAGGACGGCCTCGACGGCATGTACTATGCCGCGTTCGTCAAGCGCGCCGGCGGCGGCCCGGCGCGCTGATCCACGGGACACGAGCGGGCCGATGCGCGTCAATGTGATCGTCTGGGACAACGGCTTCGGCCTCACCCGCCACCTGCGCCTTCTGGGCGGCGCGCTGACTGCCGCCGGCCACCAGGTGCACGTCAGCGCCCTGCGCCGCGGCAAGCTGCGCAAGATCCTGCGGCCGTGGAAGCTGCGCACGCGCATCGCCTGGCAGCGCCTGTGGGGCGACGACCCGCGTCGGCGCTACGACCTCAACATCATGATCGAGCACGTGCGCCCGGAATACGCGCCGATCGCGCGCCGCAACGTGCTGCTGCCGCATCCGGAGTGGTTCCTCGACAGCGACCGCGCCGCGCTGCCGGTCATCGATCACGTATTCGCGCAGACGCAGCACGCGCTGACGCTGTTCGGCCAGCTCGGCAGCCATGTCACCTATACCGGCTTCACCAGCGAGGATCGCCGCGACCCCGCGGTGCCGCGCGAGCGGGCGTTCTTCCATCTCGCCGGACGCAGCCAGAACAAGGGCACCGAGCGCCTGCTGGCGCTGTGGCGGCGGCATCCGGAATGGCCGCGGCTGACCGTGGTGCAGAACCCGCGCACCGCACTGCCGGGAGCGGCGGCGGTCAACATCGATCATCGCGTGGACTATCTCGGCGATGCCGAACTGCAGCGGCTGCAGAACGCGCACGTGTTTCATCTGTGTCCGTCGGAGACCGAGGGCTTCGGCCATTACATCGTCGAGGCGATGGGCCTGGGCGCGCTGGTGATCACCCTCGACGCGCCGCCGATGCACGAACTGGTGACGCCCGAGCGCGGCCTGCTGGTCGCGATCGGCGGCTCCGGCTCGCAGAATCTGGCGACGACCTATTTTTTCGACGAGGCCTCGATGGAGGCCGCCGTGGCGCACGCCCTGGCGCTGGACGACGCCGCGATCGCGCGCCTCGGCGCCGCTGCGCGCGCCTGGTTCGAGCGCAACGACGCGGCGTTCCGCACCCGCCTCGACGCCGCGGTGCGCGCGGTCGCCGCAGGCTGAGGCTTCATACCCGTTTGCGATCAAGACACGAAAACCGCGTAGCCCGGATGCAGCGCAGCGGAATCCGGGAATCGGTCTTTGTACGGCCCCGGATTGCGCCTCTCGCGAGGCTCCATCCGGGCTACCCGGCGCATCGATTGAACGCAACCGGGTATCAGACGGGCTGCGCGTACATCCAGCGCAGGGTGTCGGCGAAAGCGATCTCCGGCAGCGCGCCGATGCAATCGCTCAGGCGCGCCGACGATCCGACCAGACGCCGCACCTCGTGGCTGCGCACGAAGGCGGGATTGACCCGCACCTCGATCGCGTAGCCGGCGATCTCCGCCATCATCGCCAGCACCTCGGCGAGCGTGTAGGCGCGCCCGCCGCACAGGTTCAGTACCGCGCCGGCCGGCGCGACCTCGAGCAGGCGCGCATACGCCACGGCTACTGCGCGCACATCGAGGAAATCGCGCGCGACGTCGGTGTTGCCGAGATCGATCGCGCGCGCGCCGCGACGAAAGTGATCGACGATCTTCGGGATCAGGAACTGCGCGCCCTGGCCGACGCCGGTGTAGTTGAACGGCCGCACCAGGGTGACCGGCAGACGATCCAGCCACAGCCGCGCCATGTATTCCATGGCGAGCTTGCTGACCGCGTAGTCGTTGCTCGGCGCCGGTGGCGTGTCCTCGCCGATCGGCTCGACGCCGGCATTGCCGTAGACGTTGGCGCTGCTGGCGAGGATCACCGCGCGCGGCGCCTGCGGCAGCGACGCCAGCGCGGCCAGCAGGTTGCGGGTACCGGCGACGTTGACGCGATACAGCGACTCGACGTCGTCGTGCGCCACGAAGGCGATCGCGGCGAGATGGATCACGGCGTCGGGCGCGATCGCGTGCACGGCGTCGTTGAGTGCGGCGCGGTCGAGCAGATCCACGCTCAGTCCGTCGGCGACGATGCCGCCGGCATGCGCCTGCGCCAGACCGATCACCTCATGGCCTGCGGCTTCCAGCTCGCGGCGCACATAGTGACCGGTGAATCCGCTGTGCCCGGTCAGCAGGACCCGCCGGCGCGCGGATTCAGTGCGAGAAACCATGCGCAACCCGCCGCAGATCCGCCTCGACCATCATCGTGCACAGCTGCTCGAGCGTGGTCTGCGGCGCCCAGTCGAGTTCGTCGCGGGCGCGCGCGGCATCGCCGATCAGCAGATCGACCTCGGCCGGACGGTGGAATTTGGGATTGACGCGCACCAGCACGCGACCGCTGCGGGCATCGACGCCGGTCTCGTCGAGGCCGCTGCCGCGCCAGGCCAGCTCGAGGCCGACGGCACGGAACGCCATGGTCACGAAATCGCGCACGCTCTCGGTGCGGCCGGTGGCCAGCACGTAGGTCTCGGGCGCGGGCGCCTGCAGCATGCGCCACATGCCCTCGACGTACTCGCGGGCATAGCCCCAGTCGCGCTTGGCGTCGAGGTTGCCGAGTTCGAGCGCGTCCAGCTTGCCGAGCTTGATGCGCGCGACGCCGTCGGTGATCTTGCGGGTGACGAACTCGCGCCCGCGCAGCGGCGACTCGTGATTGAACAAGATGCCGCTGGCGCCGAAGATGCCGTAGGACTCGCGGTAGTTGACCGTGGCCCAGTGCGCGAACAGCTTGGCGACGCCATACGGGCTGCGCGGGTAGAACGGCGTGCGTTCGTCCTGCGGCATCGTCTGCACCTTGCCGAACATCTCCGAGGTCGAGGCCTGGTAGTAGCGGATGCCCGGGTCGATCGCGCGGATCGCCTCGAGCAGGTTCAGCGCGCCGATCCCCGTGATGTGCGCCGTGGTGACCGGCTGGTCGAAGGACACGCCGACGAAACTCTGCGCGGCCAGGTTGTAGACCTCCTGCGGCCGCCACTGCTGCAGCAGGCGCATGCTGCAGCCCGGATCGGTGAGGTCGTACTCGACCAGCGCCAGCTGCGGATGCTCCGCGATGCCGAGTTCCTCGATGCGCCAGAAGTTGACCGAGCTGGTGCGGCGATAGGTACCGACCACGCGATAACCCTGTTCGAGCAGCAGCGCGGCAAGGTAGGCGCCGTCCTGACCGGAGATGCCGGTGATCATGGCGGTTTTCATGGATGGTCCTTCTCACGAGGCCGATGCCAGTCGGCACCAGATTGCTCAGCTTGACACTTAATTTTCGCATGCGCCTGCCGATGATCGATACCCGGTGCTTGACTCGCGTGTCGGCGATTGGGGCGTCTGTTCAACCGCAAGGGCATGCCGCATCGGTGAGGTTTCGCGGCGCGAGCCCTGAACTGTGACGCCGTCGTGACGTTTTTTGACGACTGTCAACTTGTATGGGCTCCGCGCGTTGGTTCATGCGCGAGACAGTGTTCGTCCACCCGACCCGGGCATAATCGGACCTGCACTAAGGGGGACGCCCGCGTGAATGCGGGCGTGGTGCAAGGCGCAATCAGGGAGTCAGCGCATGGCATCCGTCAATCTGGTGTTTCGGGACAACGGCTTCGGCCTGTCGCGGGATTTCCGTCTGCTGGCTGCAGCACTGCGCCGGCAGGGTTGCGACGTGGCGATCACCGCGCTGGGTGCGGAGCATGAGCGCTGGCGGCGCAGCAGGCGCATCCGTACCTATGTCCGCGCGCAGCGCTTCGTCCACCGGATGGGTCTGCGCGTGCGGCCACCGCGACAGTTCGATCTCAATGTGATGTTCGAGCATGTCTGGCCCGATCGCCTGCTGCACGCCCGGCGCAACGTCGCGCTGCCCAATCCCGAATGGTTCGATCGCCGCGACCTGCGCTATCTGCCACAAATCGATTCTGTCTGGGCCAAGTCCAGTCACGCGCTGGGCGTCTTCGAGCAATTGGGGTGCCATGCCCTGCGTCTGGGCTTCGACAGCGAGGACCGCTTTGATCCGACGGTGCGTCGCGAGCGCAGCTTCTTCCACCTCGCCGGCGCCAGTCGCACCAAGGGCACGCGCCGACTGATCGATCTGTGGAGCCGGCATCCCGAATGGCCGACGCTGACCGTGCTGCAGGATCCGTGCGAGGCCTGGCCGGCGGCGCGGGCGCCCAATATCCGGCATCGCATCGAATACCTCGATCCGGCGCAGACGGCACAGTTTCGCGAGTTGAAGCGGCTGCAGAACCAGCACGCCTTCCACGTGTGCACCTCCGAGACCGATGCCTGGGGTCACTATCTGGTCGAGGCGCTGGGCGTGGGCGCGGTGACGATGACGGTGGACGCGCCGCCGATGAACGAGCTGGTCACGCCGGAACGCGGCCTGCTGGTGCCCTACTGCAAGACCGAGCCGATGGCGCTGGCGACGCGCTACTTCTTCGACGAGGCGGCCATGGCCGACACCGTGCGCCGCGCCATTGCGCTCAGCGACACCGAGATCGCGACCCTGCGTGAGCGCGCCCGTGCCTGGTACGACGACAACCGCCGTGCGTTCGTGCGCCGCGTCGGCGCCGCACTCGAGTCCACCCTGCAGTGAATCGTGCAACCGCGGCGGCGGCGGCGCGCGCGCATCGCGCCACGCAGCTGGCGGCGATCGGGCTGGCGATCTGCGCGCTGTTCGCGGCCACGCAGTTCCCGAAACCGTTCAGCGCCAGCTACGGCGCCGACCTGATGCTGTTCGCGCTGCTGCTCGCCGGCCGTGCGCCGTGGCGCGAACTGGCCGCGCATCCGTTCGCGCGCCTGCTGCTGCTGTTTGCCGTGTATGGCATCGCGCAGGCGGCGCTGGCGACGCAGCGCGCGCCGGACATCGGTTTCGCGCTGCAGCTTTCGGCCGTCGCGGCGCCGGTGAAACTCGGCGCCTTCGCCTGCGTGATCGGCTGGTGGCTGGCCGAACATCCGCGCTGGACCTGGCCGGCGCTGGCGCTGCTGCTGGCGGGGATGGCCGTGTGGACCCTGTCGGAGACGCCCTGGAACGACCTCGACGCACTCGCTGACGGCAGCCTGCGCCTGCGTCTTGGCTATGCCGAGAATCTGGTCGGCATGCTGGCCGCGATCGCCGTGCTGGGCCTGGCGCTGCAGACGCAGCGCCGGCGCCGATCGGCATCCGCGATCGCGCGCGTCGGCGTCACCACGACGCTGGCGCTGGGGTTGGCCCTGTTTGCAACGGTGCTGCTGTTCGCGCAGTCGCGCGGTGCCTGGCTGGCCCTGGCCCTGGCGCTGCCGCTGGCGTCGATCGGCTTGCAGCGAGCCAGCGCAGAATCGGCGCGCGACGGCGATCGCCGCCTGCATGCAGCGGTCGGCCTGCTGGCGCTGCTCCCGGTGGTGTGGTTTCTGAGCCGGCCGCTGATCAGCGCGCGTCTGCACGGCGGCTGGACGCTGGCACAGGCGCTGTTGCACGACGATCGCGCCGTGCTGGAAACGTCATCGGTCGGGCTGCGCCTGGATTTGTATGCGCTGGGCATCAAGGCCTGGCTGCAGGCGCCGCTGTTCGGCTGGGGCCTGCGCAGTGTCGCGCCGCTGATCGCCGCCTCGGGGCTGCACTGGGGCGGCTATGTGCCGCCGCATCTGCACAACGCCTACCTGCAGATCGCGGTCGGCCTCGGCGCGATCGGGCTGGTGCTGCTGGCGGCGATGTCCGGCGTGCTGCTGCGCGATCTGTGGCGCGCGCGGCGCCTGCCGCAGCTCGATCCACGCCTGTGCTGGACCCTGCTCGGCAGCCTGGCGATCGTGCTGATCGTCAACGCCTTCGATTTCCTGCTGTGGAGCAACGGCTACATGCGCACGCCGCTGATGATCCTGCTCGGTGCCGCGCTCGGCGTGTCGCTGCGCTTGCGCCGCCTGGGCGTCAGTGGCGCCGCTGCAACAACCACAGGCGGATGA
>JAJYMF010000129.1 GCA_021787175.1 Pseudomonadota bacterium
CGCGCAACCGCGAGCAGAACTTCGCGCTCAACCTGCCGATGGACCCCGAGGTGGATTTCGTCACCCTCCTCGGCACCGCCGGCACCGGCAAGACCCTGCTGGCGCTGGCCGCCGGACTGGCGCAGGTGATGGACCAGCAGCGCTACCGCGAGATCATCATGACCCGCGCGACGGTGTCGGTGGGCGAGGACATCGGCTTCCTGCCCGGCACCGAGGAGGAGAAGATGACGCCGTGGATGGGCGCGCTGACCGACAACCTCGAAGTGCTGGCCAACCCCGAGGAAGGCGGCGCCTGGGGCCGCGCGGCGACCAACGACCTGCTCGCCTCGCGGGTCAAGATCCGCTCGCTCAACTTCATGCGCGGGCGCACCTTCCTCAGCCGCTACGTGATCATCGACGAGGCGCAGAACCTGACGCCCAAGCAGATGAAGACCCTGATCACCCGCGCCGGTCCCGGCACCAAGATCGTCTGCCTCGGCAACGTCGAGCAGATCGACACGCCCTACCTCACCGAGACCAGTTCCGGCCTGACCTACGCGGTCGACCGCTTCAAGGGCTGGCAGCACTCGGCGCACATCACCCTGCGCCGCGGCGAACGCTCGCGGCTGGCGGATTTCGCGTCGGAGGCGCTGTGATAGAGCCGGGACCCGGGAAGAGCGCTGAACTGCAGCCACTTGTCCGCCGAAGGAAGACATTTACAAGAACGGTGCTGATCGCAATTCGAGAGCCGAGCCTCGATAAAGACAATCGAGCAGAACTGCGGCGGGCAAATTCCCGCGATCATCTTGTCGCTTCGGATACGCGAGCGTGAGACAGCGTCCAGCCACACCGCGCTCCGCCTCCCGGGACCCGGGACCCGGGACCCGGGTCCCGCTTGCTAGGTCCCGAGCCCCGGCTCTCCCGATCGTCCTCACCATCGCCGGCTCCGATTCGGGCGGCGGCGCGGGCATCCAGGCCGATCTCAGGACCTTTCGCGCGCGCGGCGTGCACGGCACCAGCGCGATCACCGCGATCACGGCGCAGAACACCCTCGGCATCAATGCCGTGCATGCGGTGCCGCTGACGCACATCCGCGCGCAGATCGCGGCGGTGTTCGACGACTTCCCGGTCGCGGCGGTCAAGACCGGCATGCTCGGCAACGTGGCGACGGTGCGGCTGGTCGCGCGCGAACTGGCGCGCCGCCAGCCGCCCTGGATCGTGGTCGATCCGGTGATGACCGCGACCCGCGGCGCGCGCCTGCTGGATGCCGATGCGATGGATGCGCTGATCGGGAGCCTGATTCCGCTGGCCGACGTGCTGACGCCGAACCTGCCGGAGGCGGAAGCGCTGGTCGGCTTTGCGATCCGCAGTCGCCGCGATGCCGACGCGGCCGCCGAGGCCCTGCTGACGATGGGCGCGCGGTCCGTGCTGCTCAAGGGCGGCCACGGCCGTGGCGCAACCGTTATGGATCGTTACTACGACGCGCGCGGCATGGTCGAGATCAGCCATCCGCGCCGGGCGATCGAGGGCCACGGCACCGGCTGCACGCTGGCCTCCGCGATCGCCGCCGGGCTGGCCAAGGGCGCCACACCGCGTGCCGCGGTCCGCCGCGCCATCGCCTACGTGCAGCGCGCGCTGGCGGCAGGCTACCGGCCGGGTGGCGGCGCGGCATACGCACTGCGCCACTGACACCTCTGCGGCTGGCGGCGCGGATCGGTTGCGTCCTGCGGAGTTCGCGGACCAGGCCGCGCCTTGCGGCGCGTTTCGAATCAGGCGGCGCGGCTGTGTCCGGCGCGCACGCGCTCGGCCAGCGCGTCGGCGAAGGTATCGGTGCTGCCGCTGCCGCCGAGGTCCGGCGTCAGGCGATCGCGCGCCTGCAGGGTGTCGTGGATGGCGCGGCGCACGCGACGCCCCTGCTCGACGAGGTCGAGATGGTCGAGCAGGTCGGCCGCCGCCAGCAGCAGCGCGCAGGGATTGGCCACGCCCTTGCCGGCGATGTCGGGCGCCGAGCCGTGCACCGCCTCGAAGATCGCCGCTTCGGTGCCGATGTTGGCGCCGGGCGCCAGGCCCAGTCCGCCGACCAGGCCGGCGCAGAGGTCGGAGAGGATGTCGCCGAACAGGTTGGTGGTGACGATCACGTCGAACTGCTCCGGCCGCATCACCAGCTGCATGCAGGTGTTGTCGACGATCAGTTCGTTGCACTCGATCTCGGGATAATCGCGGGCGACCTCGCGTGCCACCTTCAGGAACAGGCCCGAGGTGCTCTTCATGATGTTGGCCTTGTGCACCACCGTGACCTTGCGGCGGCCCTTGCGGCGGGCCAGTTCGAAGGCGTAGCGCACGATGCGCTCGGAGCCGCGGCGGGTGATGCGGATGATCGACTGCGCCGTCTCGCCGTCGGCCGACACGGTCTGGCCCTCGGAGAGGTAGGCACCCTCGGTATTCTCGCGCACCGTCAGGATGTCGATGTGTTCGTAGCGCGCCCTGGTGCCGGGGAAGCTGATCGCCGGACGCACGTTGGCGTAGAGGTCGAAGCGCCGGCGCAGCTCGACGTTGAGCGAGCTGAAGCCGCCGCCGATCGGCGTGGTCAGCGGGCCCTTGAGCGCGACGCGATGACGGGCGATGGCGTCCAGCGTCGCCTGCGGCAGCAGCTCGCCGCCGCTCTCGTACGCCGCCATGCCGGCCTCGGCGAAGTCGTAGGCAAGACCGCAGTCGAGCGCGTCGAGCACGCGCAGGGTGGCGGTCATGATCTCGGGGCCGATGCCGTCGCCCCGGATCACCGCGATGGTCTTGCTCATCGAAAGCTCCTCGCGGCGCAGTTCGCCGCGTAGCAAGCCTGCAATTATCGGTCAGCGGCGGCCCCGGCGACAAGCCAAGGGCGAGATTCGGCGGCGCAGGATGATCAACAGCCCAGACCATCGACGCCAGGCATCCAGGCGCCGGAATGCCCGGCCACGCGCTCTCTGGCGCGGCGTTCGTGGTCGCGATGCCCACTCGCTCCCTCGCTGCGCCCGGGAGTACGTCGGTGTCATCCCCTGCGGACTTCTCCGCTGGACTTCCTCCGGTCGTCCCCGAAAAGGGACTCCCTTTGGTCGCGTTGGTCGTCCTGAGGCTGAAAGCCGAAGGACCTTCCATGCGCGTGCCCTACCGCGCGCCGAAGTGCAGCGGCCCGAAAGACCCCTCGCTGCGCTCGGGGTGACAACTCTAAGGGGGACGACCTTTCGCGCCCGGAACAATGCTTCGGCGTCATCAGTTGAGCGCGCCAGCGCTTCCGTCACGCGGGCGGCGTTTCCTCCGCAGCCTCGAGGCCATCGAGGAAATCCACCGCGCGGCGCAGGTGCGGGCGAGCCGGGATTTGACGCGAGATGCCGGGGGCATCTCGCGCCGGCGAGCGCCCGGCCACGGATGGCCGGGCAGGCGCCACGCACCAGGGACGGATCGCCGCGCTCGCGAGCGTTTTCGTCACGCGGGTGGCGTTTCCTCGGCGGCCTCGAGACCATCGAGGAAATCCACAGCGCGGCGCAGATGCGGGATCACAATCGACCCGCCCACCACCAGCCCCACCTGGAACACCTCGAGCATCTCCTCGCGGCGGATGCCGGCCTCCTTGCATTGCGCCACGTGATAGCTGACGCAGTCGTCGCAGCGCAGCACCAGCGACGCGACCAGGCCCAGCATCTCCTTGGTACGCACGTCCAGCGCGCCGTCCTTGTAGCACTGCGTATCCAGCGCGAAAAAGCGCCGCACGACCTGGTTGTCGTGCTCGAGGATGCGCGCGTTCATGCGCTGGCGGAACGCGGTGAACTCCTTGACCCGGTCGCTCACGGTGCGGTCTCCGCCAGCAGGGTGGCGAGGCGGCCGTCGCGGTCGGCCGCGGCCAGATCGTCGAAACCGCCGACGTGATGGCCGTTGACGAAGATCTGCGGCACCGTGCGCCGGCCGGCGCTGCGGGTCAGCATCTCCTCACGCTTGGCCGGATCCGCATCCACGCGCGTCTCCGTCCACTGCAGACCTTTGCTTTTGAAAAGATTCTTGGCCGCCACGCAATAGGGACAGACGGCAGTGGTATAGATCTCGATGGCGGGCATCGCGGGCTCCATGGCGGCCGCACAGCATGGCGGCGTGCAGTCGCGCAGAATGCGGGCGCCACAGCCCGCGCACAAGCCCCGCAACCGCGCATGAATGCCGGCGTGCGCGCGCTGGCGGCGCACGCAACGGCGCGCTAACGTGCGCGCGGCGATGATCATGGCCCGTATGCGCAAACGCTCCCGTTACCTCGTCCTCCTGGTCGCCGGCATCGCCTTCGCGGCCGGCGCGCAGACCTCGTTCCGCCTGCCGGACCTGGGCAGCTCGGCGGCGGCGCTGATTTCCCCGGCCGAGGAGCAGGCCTACGGCGCCGACATGCTGCACCAGATGCGCGCCATGGGCCTGGTGCTGGACGATCCGCTGGTCGACGCCTACGTCAACGGTCTCGGCTACCGGCTGGTGGCCGTCAGCGACGAGCCGAAGCAGAAGTTCACTTTCTTCGTGGTCCGCGATGCACAGATCAATTCCTTCGCGGCGCCCGGGGGGTATATCGGCGTCAATGCCGGCCTGATCACGGCCACCCGCAGCGAGAGCGAGCTGGCCGCGGTGCTGGCGCACGAGATCGCGCACATCACCCAGCATCACCTCGAGCGCGCCTTCGAGGACGCGCGCAAGACCACGCCGCTGCTGGCGCTGGCGCTGCTGGGCGCGCTTGCCGCCGGTGCCGCCGGCGGCAGCAACGGCAATGCGCCGATCGCGATCCTGGCCGGCGGCGAGGGACTGGTCGCACAACGCCAGCTCAACTTCACCCGGCACGACGAGGAAGAGGCGGACCGCGTCGGCATCGGCACGCTCGCGCGCGCCGGCTTCGACCCCGACGCGATGGCCGGGTTTTTCCAGCGCATGCAGGAAGACCTGCGTCCCGACCGCGGCGGCGGCGGCCTGCCGCAGCTGCTGCAGACGCACCCGGTGACCTCGCAGCGCATCAGCGAGGCCGAGGCGCGCGCGCACGTGATCGAGGAGCAGATGCGCGCGCATCCGCCCAGGACCTATTCCGTCGGCGAACACTGGGAAACCAGCATCGCTCCGCTGCCCTACGTCCGCCATCCCGGCGAACTGCTCGACTACGCCCGCAGCGGAGACGGCTCGGAGGACAAGGGCGAATATTCCTTCTACTCGCTGATGCGCGAACGCGTGCGCGTGCTGATGAGCGGCCAGCTCAACGTGCTGGCCGACTACTACGCCAAGAACCTGCAGCAGCACCGGACCTTCGACACGCCGGCCAACCACTACGGCTATGCGCTGACCCTGATCCGCCTCGGCGAAGGCACCCAGGCCCTGCAGCAGCTCAAGCCGCTGCTGGCGGCGCGACCCGACAACCTGCCGCTGCGGCTGGCCACGGCGCACGCCGAACTGGCCGCCGGCGCGCGCCCGGCGGCGCTGCAGCGCTACGCGGCGATCACCCGCGACTGGCCGCGCAATCACGCGGTGGCGCTGGCCTACGCCAAGGCGCTGCTGGCCGACGGCAAGGCCGACGGCGCGCCCGAAGCCGCGCGTCTGCTGAAGCCGCTGCTGGACGACGCCGACGAGCCCGACCTTTACCGCACCTACGGGCGTGCCGCCGAGCTCGCCGGCCAGCCGATCCGCGCCGCCGAGGCCTACGCCGACGCCACCTTCCTCGCCGGGCAGCCGGCCGACGCGCTCGACCAGCTGCAGCGCCTGGCCAAGCGCAGCGACCTCGATTATTACCAGCGCGCGCGCATCGAGGCGCGCATCGCCTGGATCACGCCGATCGTGCTGGAGATGCGCAAACGCCACCTGCGCCAGCAGGACGGCAGCGGCTCCGGCTGAGTGCGGCACCTCGTTCTGTCATCAAATGACGCCCGGTTGTCATTGCCGCGTAACAGGATCACGCTGCAATAATTGCGTCACAGGCCGCAGGGCGGAAGCCGCGTGCAAAAGCGCATCCTGATCGTTGAAGACGAAGCCTCGATCCGCGACATGGTGGCCTTCGCCCTGCGCAAGGCGGGCATGGAGCCGGTGCACGCCGCCGATGCGCGCGCCGCACAGCTGGCGATGGCCGAGCAGGTGCCCGACCTGATCCTGCTCGACTGGATGCTGCCGGGCATGAGCGGGCTGGACCTGGCGCGGCGGCTGCGCAAGGAAGACCTCACCCGCGAGATCCCGATCATCATGCTGACCGCGCGCGGCGAGGAGATGGACCGCGTCAACGGCCTCGAGGCCGGCGTCGACGACTACGTGATCAAGCCGTTCTCGACCCGCGAGCTGCTGGCGCGCATCCGTGCCGTGCTGCGGCGCAGCCAGGGCGACGACGGCACCGGCATGGTCGAGATCGGCGGCTTGCGCATCGACGGCCCCGCGCACCGCGTGTTCGCCGGCGAGGAGGCGGTACCGATCGGGCCCACCGAATACCGCCTGCTGTACTTTTTCATGACCCACGCCGAGCGCGTGTATTCGCGCACCCAGCTGCTGGACCACGTCTGGGGCGGCAGCGTGTACGTCGAGGAACGCACGGTGGACGTGCACATCCGCCGCCTGCGCAAGACGCTGGAACCCTGGCAGTTCGACCGCATGGTGCAGACCGTGCGCGGGACCGGCTACCGTTTCTCGGCGAGCATCTGATGGTCCGCCGCGATCTGTCGTTGCCATGCAGCGACCGCGGCGGCCAGCGGACGACATGCGCCTGAGCGCGGTTCGTCTCGGCGCCGGCAGCGCAGCGACGCTGCTGGCCGCCGCGGCGATCGGCCATGCGCTGGACGCGACGGCCTGGGGTCTTGCCATCGTCGCGTCACTGGCGCTGGCCACGGTGCTGCTGCGCCTGCATCACGAGGAATCCCGCATGCCCGCAACCGCACTGTCATCGACTGTCGCCGATGCGGCGCGTCACGCTTCGCGCACACGCCGGCTGGCCGGTCAGTTGCGCGCGCTGCGCAACGCCGCCGCGGCGCTGCCCGACGCCCTGGTGCTGCTGGATCGCGAGAGCCGCGTGCGCTGGTTCAACGAGGCCGCGGTGCGCCTGCTGGGGCTGCGCCGCCCGCGTGACCGGCGCGCGGTGCTGAGCGTCCGCCTTGCCGGCACCGCGATCGCCGACTGGCTCACTGGCGGCGACGACGCGCCGCTGGACGACGTGCCGGCACCGGCCGACCCCACCCTGCACCTGTCGCTGTCGCTGCTGCCGGTCGGCCACGATCAGCGCCTGCTGATCGCGCGCGACATCAGCAACCTCAGCCGTCTCGAACAGGTGCGCCGCGATTTCGTCGCCAACGTCTCGCACGAGCTGCGCACGCCGCTGACGGTGATCCACGGCTATCTCGAACTGCTCGACCCGGAGGATGCGCCCGAACTGGAGCCGGTGATCGGCGAGATGCGTCTGCAGTCGCGGCGCATGGGCCAGATCGTCGAGGACTTGCTGACCTTGTCGCGACTGGAAACCCGGCCCAAGCTGGTCGAGGAGCACGTCGCGATGGGCGCGTTGCTGACCACCCTGCGCAAGGAGGCCGAGGCACTCAGCCACGGCCGCCACACGGTGACGCTGGAGATCACGGACGACGCCGACCTGCTGGGCTCGCTGAAGGAGCTGCACAGCGCGTTTTCCAACCTGGTCAGCAACGCCGTGCGCTATACGCCGACCGGCGGCCGCATCCATATCCGCTGGCGGCGCACGCCGGAAGGCGCGGTGTTTGCAGTCAGCGACACCGGCTACGGCATCCCGCTCAGCCACCAGGCGCGGCTGACGGAGCGCTTCTACCGCGTCTCGTCCAGCCGCTCGCGCGAGACCGGCGGCACCGGACTGGGGCTGTCGATCGTCAAGCATGTGCTGAACCTGCACCAGGCGCGACTGACGGTGGAAAGCGAGCCCGGGCGCGGCTCGACCTTCGCCGCGGAGTTCGGTGCCAGGCGCGTGCTCGAACCCGGCGGCGGGGAAGCCTGAGCCCCCGCCGCCGGTTGCCGCGCGCGCGCGCTGCCGCCATGCTCTGCGTCCCGCAGGACCGCAACCGATGACCCAGGCGCCCGACCTCGACCAGTCCGATCTGTACCTCAACCGCGAACTGGCCGCCCTCGAATTCAACTTCCGCGTGCTGGCGCAGGCGCGCGACCCGCGCATGCCGCTGCTCGAACGGCTGCGCTTCCTGTGCATCGCCAATACCAATCTCGACGAGTACTTCGAGGTGCGCGTGGCGGTGCTCAAGCAGCACCTCGCCTTCGGCGACGCCCGGCCCGGCGCCGACGGCCTGCCGCCCAGCGAAGTGCTGACGCGCATCCGCGAGCGCGCGCTGGAACTGGTGCGCGAGCAGTACATGACCTGGTCGGACGAGCTGCAGCCTGCGCTCGCCGAGGAAGGCATCCGCTTCCTGACCCGCGACAAATGGACGGCCAAGCAGAAGCGCTGGCTGCAGGGCTATTTCCAGAACGAGATCCTGCCGGTGCTGTCGCCGCTGGGCCTGGATCCGGCGCATCCGTTCCCGCGCATCCTCAACAAGAGCCTCAACATCGCGGTCGTGCTCGAGGGCCGCGACGCCTTCGGACACGCCGGCCACATGGCGCTGGTGCGCGCGCCGCGCTCGCTGCCGCGGCTGATCCGGCTGCCGGCGCAGGTGTCGCAGTCGCCTTACGAATTCATCTTCCTGGCCGGCCTGCTGCAGCAGTTCGCCGACGAGATGTTTCCCGGCTTCCGCGTGCAGGGCTCGTACCAGTTCCGGGTCACCCGCAACAGCGAGCTGACGATCGAGGAAGAGGAGGTCGAGAATCTGGCCAACGCGCTGACCGAGGAGCTGATCGGACGCGGCTACGCGCGCCCGGTGCGCCTGGAGATCGCCGAGAACTGCCCCAAGGCCATCACCGAGCTGCTGATGGCAAACTTCGAGCTGAACGAAGCCGATGTCTACCGTTGTGCTGGGCCGGTCAACCTCAACCGCGTGCTGGCGATCTACGACCAGGTCGACCGGCCCGACCTCAAGTTCGCCAAGTTCACCCCGCGGCTGGCGCCGGCGCTGCTGCAGACGCCCGGCGTGTTCGATGTCATCGGCCAGCGCGACGTGCTGCTGCATCATCCCTACGAGTCGTTCCAGGCGGTGATGGAGTTGCTGCGCCAGGCCGCGCAGGACCCGGACGTGCTGGCGATCAAGCAGACGCTGTACCGCGTCGGCACCGATTCGCCGCTGGTCGAGTCGCTGGTCGAGGCCGCGCGCGCCGGCAAGGACGTCACCGTGGTGGTCGAATTGCGCGCGCGCTTCGACGAGGAGGCCAACATCCGTCTCGCCAACCGGCTGCAGTCGGCGGGCGTGCAGGTGGTCTACGGCGTGGTCGGCTACAAGACCCACGCCAAGATGCTGCTGATCGTGCGCCGCGAAGGCCGCCGCCTGCGCCGCTACGTGCACCTGTCCACCGGCAACTACCACCAGCTGACCTCGCGCCTGTACACCGACATCGGCCTGATGACCGCGCACGCGGAGATCGGCGAGGACGTGCACAAGGTGTTCCAGCAGATGTCCGGGCTGGGCCCGATGATCAAGCTCAAGCGGCTGCTGCATTCGCCGTTCACCCTGCACAAGGGCCTGATGGCGAAGATCGAGCGCGAGACCGCGCACGCGCGGGCCGGTCGCGCGGCGCGCATCATCGCCAAGATCAATGCGCTCAACGAGCCCGGAGTGATCCAGGCGCTGTACCGGGCCTCCGGCGCAGGCGTCGAGATCGACCTGATCGTGCGCGGCGGCTGCACCCTGCGTCCCGGCCTGCCCGGCGTTTCCGAGCGCATCCGGGTGCGCTCGGTGGTCGGCCGCTTTCTCGAACACAGCCGGGTTTACTGGTTCGCCAACGACGGCGCCCCCGAGCTGTATTGCGCCAGCGCCGACTGGATGGAGCGCAATCTGCTGCGGCGGATCGAGGTGGGCTTCCCGATCCTCGATCCCGAACTGGCCGCACGCGTGTTCGAGGAAACCCTGGTCAATTATCTTGCCGACAACACGCAGGCCTGGCAGCTCGGCAGCGACGGCCGCTACACCCGGGTCGCCATCGGTGACACCATGCCGCACTCGGCGCAGCGCACGCTGCTGGCGAAGATCTGCGGCTGATCGGCTGGCGCGGGAGCGCCTTCCCCGCTTTGTCATCCCTTGGAGACTTCTCCGTCGGACTTCCTGCGGTCGTCCCGAAAAGGGACTCCCTTTGGTCGCGTTGGTCGTTCTGAGCGCTCCCCCTTTGTCATTCTGAGCGCAGCGAAGAACCTGACCCGCCAGGCCCGAAAGATCCTTCGGCCTGTGGCCTCGGGATGACAACGGCGGAGAGTCCCCCAACGATGCTGGAGGAGAGGGAACGAATCGGCGTTCCTTCGCGTCACGGGCGCATGCGAGAATCCGCGCGCCGCCGAAGGGGATGCCGTGTCCGCGCCGCGCAACGTCGAGATCCGCGAGGGGGAACTGCTGGCCGGGGTCGACCTCGGCTCCAACAGCTTCCACATGGTGGTGGCGCGCTATCAGCACGGCGAGCCGCGTGTGATCGACCGCCTGCGCGACAGCGTGCGGCTGGCCGCGGGGCTGCGCCAGGACGGCACCCTGGACGCCGAGCACCGCGCCCGCGCGCTGGCCTGTCTGGCGCGTTTCGGCCAGCGTCTGACCGGACTGGCGCCGCAGCACGTGCGCGCCGTCGCCACCAACACCGTGCGCCAGTTGCGCTCGCCGCAGGCTTTCCTGCTGCCGGCCGAAACCGCACTGGGACATCCGGTCGAGATCGTCTCCGGTCGCGAGGAGGGCCGCCTGATCTTCCTCGGCGTCGCCCATGGCCTGCCCGGCTCCAGGCGTCATCGTCTGGTGGTCGATATCGGCGGTGGCAGCACCGAGTTCATCATCGGCCGCGAACTGGCGCCGCTGCACGCCGAGAGCGTGCAGGTCGGCTGCGTGGCCTCGACCCTGCGCTTCTTTCCCGGCGGCAAGCTGACGCGCAAGCGCTGGCAGCGCGCGCGCGAGGAGATCGGCGTGCTGCTGCAGCAGTTCGTCGAGAACTACCGCGAAGCCGGCTGGGACGAGGTCTACGGCTCCTCGGGCACCGCCAAGGCGATCGAGTCGGTCGCGCTGGCGATGGGCCTGAGCGAGTACGGCGTGACCCGCGCCGCGCTGGCCGGCCTGCGCGAGGCCCTGCTGACCCTCGGCGACATCGAGCGTCTGCATCTGCCGGGCCTGGTCGAGGAGCGCGCGCCGGTGCTGGCCGGCGGCGTGGTGATCCTGGAAGCCGCGTTCGACGCGCTGGGCATCGAGCGCCTGGTCGCGGTCGAGTCGGCGATGCGTGAAGGCATGCTCTGGGACCTGATCGGCCGCGCCGAAGGCCGCGACCCGCGTGCCGCCAGCATCGCCGCCCTCGCCCGTCGCTACGGCGTCGATGAGGGTCATGCCGCGCGCGTCGAGGCCACCGCGCTGGCGCTGTTCGACCAGGTGGCGCCGGACTGGTCGCTCGACGCCGACGCGCGCGAATGGCTGTCGTGGGCGGCGCGCGTGCACGAGATCGGACTGGCGATCGCGCACAGCCAGCACCACCGTCACGGCGCCTACATCCTGCGCAATTCCGACCTGGCCGGATTTTCGCGCCAGGACCAGCAGTTGCTGGCCGCGGCGGTCGAGTGCCACCGGCGCAAGCCCGACAAGACGGTGCTGGCGGCGCTGCCGGTGCGGCACAAGCTGCTGGCGCGGCGCATCACCGCGCTGCTGCGCCTGGCGGTGCTGTTCCATCGCGCCCGCCGCGTCGAACCGCTGCCGCCGCTCGGTCTCGACGCCCACGATCACCGCCTGCGGCTGGCACTGCCGCCCGACTGGCTGGAGCACCATCCGCTGACCGTGGCCGACCTCGAGGTGGAGCGCACGCAGATCGGCGAGTTGGGGCTGCGGCTGGAGCTGGGCATGCTGGCCCGCGAACCGGGCTGAGCGTTCGCATAGCCATCCACCGGTCGGCGGCGCCTCGCGAGCGTTGAAGCCTGCATGCGGCGAACGCGTATCATCGGTGCATCGCCTGCCCGCCGGCTGCCGCCCATGTCGAAGATCCTGTTTCCGCTGCTGCTTTCCGCCCTGCTGCCGCTGGTCGCGTTCGCCGCGCCCGCCAGTCCGCCCGCGCCCAGGCCCGCCGCCAAGCCCGCGCCGGCGGCCAGCGTCGCCGCGCCGACGCCGCCCGCACCGCGCGTGCTGATGCAGACCTCGATGGGCAACATCGTGCTCGAGCTGTATCCGGACAAGGCGCCCAAGACCGTCGCCAACTTTCTCAAGTACGTGCAGGACGGCTTCTACGCCGGCACCGTGTTCCATCGCGTGATCAAGGGTTTCCTGGTGCAGGGCGGCCTCTACACCACCGCGCTCACCGCCAAGCGCACGCGCGCGCCGATCGCGATCGAGGCCAACAACGGCCTCAGCAATCTGCGCGGCACCATCGCCGCCGCGCGCGCCGCCGATCCCAACTCGGCGACCGCGCAGTTTTTCATCAACCTGGTGGACAACCCGCGCCTGGATTTCGTCAGCGACCAGAGCGGCGCCACCTGGGGCTACACCGTGTTCGGCAAGGTCATCCAGGGCATGGACGTGGTGGACAGGATCGGCGACCTGCCGACCGCCGCGCAGGGCCCGTTCACCGCCGACGTGCCGCATCCGCTGCCGGTGATCGAGTCGGTGAGCGTGCTGCCGGAGGACGCGCCGCTGCCTGCGGCGAAGCCGGCCACGGCGCCCGCGAAAAAGCCGGCCGGCAAGACCGCGGTTCGGCACTGAGACGGTGATGCGCGCGCCCACGCCGCCATCGCGCATCCGGCACGCATCCGCCACGCCATGACGGCGCTGCTGATCTCCGACCTGCACCTCGACGCGGCGCGCCCGCAGATCACCGTGCTGTTCGAGCACTTTCTGCGCGAGCAGGGGCGGCAGGCGACGGCGCTCTACATCCTCGGCGATCTGTTCGAGGCCTGGGTGGGCGACGACGACGACAGCGAACTGCCCGCGCGCGTCGCCGCCGCGACGGCCGATCTGCGCGCTGCCGGCGTGCCGGTGTATTTCATGGCCGGCAATCGCGACTTTCTGCTCGGCGCCGACTATGCACGGCGCGCAGGGCTGACGCGGCTCGACGACGGCGTGGTGCACACGCTGGCCGGCACGCCGACCCTGCTGCTGCACGGCGATACCCTGTGCACCGACGACGAGGCCTACCAGGCGTTCCGGCGCCAGGTGCGCGATCCCGCCTGGCAGCGCGATTTTCTCGCCCGACCGCTGGCGGCACGCAAAGCCTTCGCCGCGCAGGCGCGCGCCGCCAGCCGCAGCCATCAGCAGCACGCACACGCGGCGATCATGGACGTCAGCGCCGACGCGGTCGCCCAGGCGCTGCGCGCCGCCGGCGTCACGCGCATGATCCACGGCCACACCCACCGTCCAGCCATCCACGACATCACGCTCGACGGCGCGCCCGCGCAGCGCATCGTGCTGGGCGACTGGTACGAGCAAGGCTCGGTGCTGCGGCTGACCCGCGAAGCGGCCGAGCTGTCGTCACTCACCACGGGCGTCATCCCGACATGAGGCCGGGTCGCCTGCCCGATCCGCTGCTCCGCGAGGTAACCCATGTATTACATCGTCGATAGCCCCAAATCATTTGCCGAAGCCGCTGCCGACCTGCAGGCGGCGGTGGTCCGGCACGGGTTCGGTGTCCTGCACGTGCATGATCTCGGCGCGACGCTGCGC
>JAJYMF010000416.1 GCA_021787175.1 Pseudomonadota bacterium
TGGGATTGTGTGTAGCTGATCGAGAGCGTCACGTCGCTGCGAGCGCAGTCGGTGCGCCTCGACCGGCAGGCGCTCGAGTATCAGCGTCTGCGCGCCGCGCCGCCCGCAATCGCCTCGCCGACCGACCTGCGCACGCTGGTGCTGGCCCGGATCGACGCCGCAGGGCTCTCGCCTACGCTGGTGCGCATCGACGCTGCGGACGCTGACCACGTGAAGGTGGTATTCGGCGCCCTGCCGTTCGCCGACTGGCTGGCCTGGGTGGCGAGCTTGCAGGCGCAGCACGTCCGCCTCGACACGTGCCGGATCGAAGCCCTGTCCTCCACGCCGGGCCTGGTGAGCGTGACCGCCACGTTCACGCGTGCCAAGCCCTAGTGCGCTGGCGGCTGCTCGCTGTTGGAATCGGCGCCTATGTGGCAGCACTGATCGCGATGGCGCCGGCAACGCTGATCGACGCCGGCCTGCAACACGCAAGCGAGGGACGGCTGCGCCTTGCCGAGGCTCGAGGCACGCTGTGGTCGGGCACGGGCCGGTTCGAGATCCGCGATGCCGGTGGGCGCACCGGACTGGAGCGGCGCCTGACGTGGCGGCTGCGGGCAGGCGCGCTGCTGCGCGCGCGACTCGCGTATGCGGTTGCGCTCGCCCCGACCCCCCGCCCCTTTCCGGTGACGATTTCCTGGTCGCGGATCGAACTCGCCCATGCCGACATCAGCCTGCCCGCTGCGGCACTGGGTCTCGGCGTGCCCATGCTCGCGCCGCTCGAGCCGACGGGCGAGATGCAACTCCGGATCCCGAGCCTTGCCATCGGGCGCGGCGGCACACGGGGCAGCGCCACCCTGCAATGGCGCGCCGCCGGCTCGGCGCTGGCGCCCGTGTCGCCGCTGGGCGACTACGCGCTGCACGTCGAGGGCGAGGGACCGGTGGTCCACGCCACCCTTCGCACCCTTCGGGGTCCGCTGCAGCTGCAGGGGCAGGGATCGTGGACCCGTGATCGCAGACCGGTGTTCCTCGTCACCGCGCACATGCCGCCTCGATTCCGGCAGCAGCTTGCGCCGTTCCTGCGCCTGATCGCCGTGGAGCAAAGCAACGGAAGCTTCGAACTGCAGTCCCGATAAGCGCCGGGAAATCCGGCGCCGGATCCGGGCGCCTCCCGTCCGGTCGTAATGTCAGCCTCTCGGCACACGGGCCCCTGACGGCATCTATGTGCGCTTCCGAACAGAACATCCTGCGGCGGAGGGCAACACTCGCGAAGTGTGAAGCTCAGCCTCGCGATTTGCCGAACGTCAGTACGCACACCGGCAGATTCCGGTCGATTACCCCGATGGTTTTCTGGATCAAATGGAGAGGGGAAGCAAATGAAAACATTCGAGAGCCATTCCAGACATCTGTTGCGGTTCATGGTCTTGCTGCTGATCGCGCTGACGACGGGATGCGGCGGTGGCGGCGGCCAGGGGAGGGCTCCCATCCTGGGCACAGGCGGCACGGTTGCGCTCGCGCCCACGGTCACGGCCGTGGCTCCGGTCAACAATGCCACCGGTGTGACGATCAACAACACCATCATCAACGCCGCCTTCAGCGAGCCGATGGCACCGATCACCGGCGGTGCCAGCTTTACGGTGACGTGCTCGGCACCGTGCACAAACCCGACGGGCACCGTGGCGCTCGACGCCACGAACCGGATCGCCACCTTCACCCTCACACCCGGAAGCACCCTCGCCCCCCTCACCCTCTATACCGCCACGGTCACCGGGGCCAAGAGCATCGCCACGGGTCTCGCACTGGTGAGTCCCTACGTATGGCACTTCACGACCGGTGTGACGCCGGACACGACCCGGCCCAGAGTGCTGTCCACCGTCCCGGCCACGACGATTCCCGGCCCGACGACGGGCGTGCCGACCAATACCGCGATCACGGCCGTCTTCACCGAGGAGATGGCCCCCGCGACGATCACCGGGTCATCCTTCACGCTGACAGGACCGGGCACTACGGCCGTGACGGGCACGGTGAGCTACACCGTCGGCGCCGCAACCGCGACTTTCACGCCCGCCGCAGCGCTTGCAGCCAACACGACCTACACGGCCACGATCACCACCGCGGCCACGGATCTGGCAGGCAATGCACTGGCCGGCAATCAGGCCCCCCTGCCGGCAGCGAGCAACTACGTCTGGACCTTTACCACCGCGGCCGCAGTTTCACCGGCCAATGTCTCGGTACTGTCCACCAACCCGGTCGCTGGTGCCACTGCGGTGTGCCCCAGCGCAACCATCAACGCGACCTTCAACGTGCCCTCCGGTTTGCGGATGGACCCCGCTACAGTGAACTCGGCAACGTTCACCGTGACGGGGCCGGCACCTGCCCTGACTCCCGTCACGGCCGGATCGGTGGTTCTTGATGCCGCCACCGGACGCATCGCGACCTTCACGCCACTCAGCGCTCTTACCACCGGTGTCACCTATACAGCCACGATCAAAGGCGGCGCCAACGGGGTCAAGGACCTGGCAATCCCGGCCAATGCGATGACCAGTGACTTCACGTGGACCTTTACCGCAGGTCCCGCGACAGGGAATTGTCTGGCGCCGGTAGCCCTTGGATCAGCCTCGACGTTCGGAGATTTTGGAGGTTCCGCCGGGATGACCAACCAGGGGATCCTGACCGTGGTCAATGGCGACATCGGAACCACCGCTGTCTCCACCGCGGTGACCGGATTCCACGACGCCGGCCCACAGTGCATCTATACCGAAACGCCGCTCAATGTCGGCACCGTCAATGGCAAGATCTACACGGCGCCGCCGCCGCCCACGGTCGGCTGTCCTACTGAAGGAACGGCCGCCACCTTCGCGATTGCGACCCAAGCCCGCGCCGATGCGTTGACCGCATACAACGCGCTGGTCGCCATGCCGGGCGGACCCGATCCGGGCGCCGGCAACCTGGCCAACCTCGTGCTGACTCCGGGCGTTTATACGGCCGCGGGGGGTTCGTTCATGATCCAGGGCGGCAACCTGACCCTCGACGCCCAGGGCAATACGAATGCTGTCTGGGTGTTCCAGATGGCGACCTCGCTGACAGTCGGTGGCCCGGGAGCGGCATTCCCGCAAAGCGTCATTCTGGTCAACGGGGCCCAGGCCAAGAACGTCTTCTGGCAGGTCGGCAGTGCCGCGACGATCAACGCCGGCGGAGGCGGAACCATGGTGGGAACCATCATTGCCCAGTCGGGCGTTGTGATCTCCACCGCCGGCAATACCACGGTAGCCACGCTGAATGGGCGAGCATTGTCCTTGGGCGCTTCCGTGACGCTGGTGAATACCGTCATTAACGTGCCCGCCCCGTAAGGCTTGAGGCATTTGATCAACCGCGACTTGATGTCTTCAGAGACGGTAAGTCCTCAGGGAGAAGAACATGAAATTCGCAAGAGCCTCAGTGACGCTGGGTCTCGTCGCAATCGCCGCCATCGCCAGTCCGGTTGCAGCGGCGGACGATACCGGCTGGTACGTCGGGGCCAACATCGGCCAGTCGAGAGCGACCATCGACAACGCGAGGATTGCCAGAGGCTTGCTGGGCAGCGGCTTCACCATGACCTCGATCGCCGATCGCGACCGCAGCACCGGGTACAAGTTCTTCGGCGGATACCAGCTCAGCCGGTATTTTGCCCTTGAAGGCGGCTATTTCGACCTCGGGAAGTTCGGTTTCACGGCGTTCACGCAACCGCCGGGATCACTGATTGGTCAGATCAAGCTCAGGGGCCTCAATTTCGACATCCTCGGCTTTCTGCCGATCACCGACAAGTTTTCGGTCTTTGGCCGGGTCGGATTGATCTACGCCCAGGCCAGAGACGCCTTCAGCGGAACCGGATTCGTCAACGTACTCACGCCCAACCCCAGCCAGCGCGCGACGAACTACAAATTCGGCGTGGGGCTGCAGTACGACTTCGTTGAATCCTTCGCCATGCGCGTCGAGGCGGAGCGCTACCGGATCAACGACGCCGTCGGCAACAAGGGCGATATCGATCTGCTCTCGCTCGGCCTGATCTATCGGTTCGGCGGTGAAACGCCCGCGCCCGCGCCGGCCCCCGAGGCCGCTCCGCCGCCGCCGCCGCCCCCGCCGCCGCCTGTGGCCGAGCCGCCGGCTCCGCAGAAGGTGGTGATCGAGCTGCGCGGCGTGCAGTTCCAGTTCGACCGTCCGCGTCCGGGCCAGACCGACCTCAACGGCATTCTCGACAAGCCGGTGTCGGATTCGGTCGCGATCCTGGACCAGGCGGCCGATACGCTGAAGCGCTATCCGGACGTCAAGATCCAGATCGACGGCTACACCGACTCGATCGGCAGCCAGGCCTACAACCTGAAGCTGTCCGACCGTCGCGCCGAGTTCGTGGCCAACTACCTGACCGCGCACGGCGTCCCGGCCAGCCAGATCACCGGCACCCAGGGCTACGGCAAGAACGATCCGGTGGCCTCGAACGCCACCGCCGAGGGCCGCGAGCGCAACCGTCGCGTCGAGTTCAAGGTCGAGAATGCCGGCGGCATGGAACAGCCGCAGCAGTAATCGCACCGTTCCGGACGACCTGAAAAAACCCGGCTCCGGCCGGGTTTTTTCTTGGCGTCCGCAGTCGCCGGGCGGCGACCCGCGCGATGCGGCCTGCGTCAGCGGCGGCGGTTGCCGAAGCGGTAGTGGCCGACCATCCATTCGCGGCCACCGCGGTAGCCGGACAGCTCGGCGCACGACATCCGGAAGATGCGCCAGCGCTGGAACCACAGCGCGGCATCGGCGCCGTAGGCCTCGCGCAGCACCGCCATCACCGCATCGCGCTGACGGTCCTGGTTGGCCAGCTAGAGCACGAGTTCGACTTCCGATTTCACCGAGTTGGCGATGAAGCAGGCGTGGTGTGCGCGCTCGTGCAATTTGCGATAGTCCTCGGGCGAGGGTTGCTTGTCGCCGCCGAAGCGCACCTTCGGCGCCAGGGTGACGCGGGTGACGGCCATCTGCCCTTCGCTGTTTTTTTCCAGCCGCGCGGTCGCGGTATCGTCGTAGGCGTCGATCACGTAGCCGCGGTTGGCGGCCACGGCGAGAAACGTCAGCATGTGGCAGGAGCTGAGCGCGGCGGCCAGCAACTCCTCGGGATTGCTGGCGTGGCCGGCGCCGCCGAAGTCGCCGGCGGCGGAGTTTTCCAGCGTCTGCCCGCCGGCGAAGCGAACCGCGTGCTCGCGCACGTAGTTGCCGCGCTCGAACGAACCGCTGTTGCGGGACCAGCTGAGGGTGATCTGATGTTCGGACATGGAACTCTCCGGGTGGATTACGCGCCGCGGGCTGCGGGCGGATGCAGTCTGCACCAGGTGCCACGCTGCTAACCTCGCAAGATGCCTGAATCAGCCCATCCCGCGCGCCGCCGACCGATCGGCCCCGGCCCCGGCCACGGTCTGGCGCGCGTGCTGGCCCGTCGCGGCGTCTGTTCGCGCAGCGAGGCCGAGCGCTGGATCGCCGCCGGGCGCGTCGGTGTGGAGGGGCGCACCGTGCGCGATGCCGAGCGCCGCACGCGGGCGGATGCGCGCATCACCGTGGACGGGCGCGAGGTGACGGCGATCGCGCCGTGCTATCTGGCCCTGAACAAGCCGCGCGGCCTGATCACCAGCGCCGCCGACGAACACGACCGCGCAACGGTCTATCAACTGCTCGCCGACGCCGATCTGCCGTGGCTGGCACCGGTCGGCCGCCTCGATCGCGCCAGCGAGGGCCTGTTGCTGATGAGCAACGACAGCGCCTGGGCCGCGGCGCTGACCGATCCGCTGCGGCATCTCGGCAAGATCTATCGCGTGCAGGTGCGCGGCGTTCCCGACGCGGCGGCGCTTGCGGCCATGCACGCCGGAGTCGTCGATCGCGGCGAGCATCTGGCGGTCAAGGCGGCGACGCTGCTGCGCAGCGGTGGGCGCACCGCGTGGCTGGAGATCGTGCTCGACGAGGGTCGCAACCGCCATCTCCGCCGGCTGCTGGCAGCGCTGGGTTTCGAGGTACTGCGGCTGATCCGCGTCGCCATCGGTCCGCTGGCGCTGGGCGAGCTGGGCAAGGGCCGCTGGCGTGAGCTGGGCGCGGCGGAGGTGCGGGCGCTGGCGCGGGCGGCTGGTCTTGCCGAGACCTGATCAGCCGATCCCGAAGCGGTGCAGGGTCATCAGCAGCATCAGCAGCGCCACGAGTGCCAGCAGGACGAGGCGGATGCGCAGCGCCAGCGCACCGCGCCGGCGCACGGGCCGGATCTCCGGCTGCGGCGCAGGCAGGGCATCGGCATAGCGGCCCTGCGGCTCCAGGCCGAGATCGCGCATCAGCGCACGCGCGCGGGTGAAGTCGTCGGCATGCATCACCCACACCTTGGGCCATGCAGCACCGCTGTCGCGCGCGGTGTAGCTGGGGCGGTCGTAGCTGGAATGGCGATAGTTGCTGCGGTCGGTGACGCTGGTCTCGATGCCGTGCTCGGCCATCAGCGCGACGACACGATCGATGTTCTGCAGGCGCGGCGAGGTGTAGATCTGGCGCACGGTCAGCTCCCGGGGTGCAGGCGCATCAGCCCTTCCTGGGCGCTCGAAGCCACCAGCCGGCCGTCGCGGCTGTAGATCTGCCCGCGCGTCAGACCGCGCGCACCCTGCGCGCTGGGGCTATCGCAGCTGTACAGCAGCCAGTCGTCGACGCGGAACGGACGATGGAACCACAGCGCGTGGTCCAGGCTGGCCACCTGCAGCTCGTGGCTGAGGTAGGACACGCCGTGCGGCAGCATGGCGGTACCGATCAGGTGGAAGTCCGACGCGTAGGCCAGCATCGCGCGCTGCATCAGCGCATCGCCCGCGGTCGTGCCGATCAGGCGAAACCAGATCTGCTGATACGGCGGGCGCTTGGCGGGTCGCAATTCGTCGCGCGGATGTACCGGGCGAAACTCGAACGGACCGCGCCGGGTCAGCCAGCGCTGCACCTTTTCCGGCAGCGCCGCCAGTTCCTCGGGCGGCAGCGGTGCCGGCGGCTGCAGGTCCTCGGGCTGCGGCACCTCGGGCATGCCGATCTGGTGCTCGACGCCGGTCTCGGCGATCTGGAACGACACCGAACCGTTGAGGATCGGCTGGCCGTGCTGGATCGCCAGCACCCGCCGCGAGGAGAAGCTGTGGCCGTCGCGCGCGCGCTCGACGGCGTAGACGATCGGCGCCTCGATGTCGCCGGCGCGCAGGAAATAGGCGTGCAGCGAGTGCGCGTGCCGCGACGGATCGACGGTCTGCTGCGCCGCCGAGAGCGCCTGTCCCAGCACCTGCCCGCCGAAGACATAGCGGGTGCCGATGTCGCGGCTCTGGCCGCGGAACAGGTTGTCCTCGAGGCGCTCCAGGGTGAGCAGATCAGCCAGTTCGTCGGCCACGCTCTGGGTCATGGTCGCAAAATCCGTGCGCAGGGGAATGCCAAGTATGCCAGCGCGGAGCGCGTCATCGCAGGCGCTCCAGACCCGTCTGCGCCAGCACCTGCGGCCACGGAAACAGAGGCCCGGGATCGAGTTTGCGGCGCACGCTGCGGGTGGCGTCGTCGCTGGCCGGCACCGTGTCGGTGTCGAGATCCTCGTGACCGGCGATATGACGCAGCGCCGGCAGCTCCGCGCGCAGATCCCGCAGCAGCATGCACAGCGCCGCGATCTGCGCGTCGGGGTAAGGCTCGGTCATGGTCTGGCAGCGACTGTCCAGCCAGTCCGGCCAGCGTCCGCGGTTGATCAGCTCGATGCCGACCGCGCGCTCGTTGCAGCCGCGTACGTGATGGGCGACGCGCGTGGACACGACAAAACGATGCACGCTGCCGTCGCGGTCGATGTAGTAGTGCCCGCTGTTGCCGCTGCCGGAGGGATGCAGCACGCGCTCGCCGTAAGCCCGCGCGGTGGCGAGGTCGGGCAGCTCGGTGCAGTGGATCACCGCCAGATCCACGGCGGCCGGATCGCGCGCGGCGAGTCGATCGACATAGAGCAACGGCCAGTCGCGCACCGGCAGCGTTGACGTGTTCGCGGGGCTCATGCGCGCAGTCTCGCATAGCCCCGCCGCGTCAAGACCCTCGCGCGCCGCTGCTATCATCGCGGCCATGAGTACGGACGCCGCGCTGCGGAAGCTGGCCGCAAACTTTCCGCGCGCAGGCACGTTGCGCTGGATCGGCCTGCGTCCCGCCAGCGGCGTGCCGATGCTGGCCGTCGCGTCCGTCGAGGCGCGCGCCGGCGAGGGGCTGGCCGGTGACCGCTATCCCGGCAGCGGGCGACGCCAGGTGACGCTGATCCAGGCCGAGCATCTGCCGGTGATCGCCGCGCTGGCTGGGCATGCCGCGGTCGATCCCGCGTGGCTGCGCCGCAATCTGCTGGTCGCCGGCATCAACGTGCAGGCCCTGGTGGCCGCGCGCTTTCGCGTCGGCGACGTGCTGCTGCAGGGCTCCGGTCCCTGCGAGCCCTGTGCGCGCATGGAACAGGCGCTGGGCGCGGGCGGCTATGTGGCGATGACCGGCCACGGCGGCATCACCGCGCGCATCCTCGAGGGCGGCACGCTGCGCGTGGGCGACGCGGTGCGCTTCGAGGCGCCGGACTGATGGAGCGCGCATGAAGGGCTGGGCGATTCTCTCCCACGGACTCGAGAGCGGTCCGCAGGCGACCAAGGTCAGCGCACTCGCCGCAGTCGCCGAGCGTCTGGGCTGGCGGACCCTGCGACCGGACTATCGCGATCTCGACACGCGCGGACTGGCGGATGCCGCGGCGCCGAGATTGCAGCGGCTGCTGGATGCGATCGACGCGATACCGGCCGGCCAGCGCGTGGTGCTGGCGGGATCGAGTTTCGGCGCCTTCGTGTCGGGCCTCGTCGCCTGCGAGCGCGCAGTGGCGGCGGTGTATCTGCTGGCCACGCCGCTGCGCCTGCCCGGTTATCCGCGGCCGTTTGCGCTGCCGGCGCGGCTGCCCGCGGCCCTGCTGCACGGCTGGGACGACGAGCTGTGCCCGGTCGCCGAGGTACTGGCGTTTGCGCAGCGCGAGCGCCGCATGCTGACCGTGGTCGCCGACAGCCACCGGCTGGAGCGGCATGTCGATCTCGCCGCGCGCCAGTTCGGCCTGTTGCTCGAGCAGGTCGGCGCGTGAGTGCGCTGTTCGCCACCTGCCCGAAAGGGCTGGAATATCTGCTGCGCGACGAGCTGACGGCGCTGGGCGCGGCCACGGCGCGCGAAGCGCTGGCGGGCGTGCATTTCGAGGGTGATCTCGAACTGGCCTACCGCGCCTGCCTGCACTCGCGGCTGGCCAGCCGCGTCCTGCTGCCGCTGGCGAGCTTCGATGCAGCAGACGCCGAGGCGCTGTATCGCGGCGTCGCGGCGGTCGACTGGGAGCGCCATCTCGCGCCTGACGGCAGCCTCGCGGTCGACGCCGTGGTGGCGCAGAGCGCGATCAGCCACAGCGGCTTTGCCGCGCAACGGGTCAAGGACGCGGTGGTCGACCAGTTGCGCGAACGCTTCGGCGTGCGCCCCAGCGTGGTGCTCGAGCGCCCGCAGCTGCGCCTGCATCTGCATCTGCGCCGCGATCGCGCCGACCTGGCGCTGGATCTGTCCGGCGAACCGCTGCACCGGCGCGGCTGGCGCGTCGACCAGGGCGCGGCGCCGCTGAAGGAGAACCTGGCCGCGGCGATGCTGCTGCGTGCCGGCTGGCCGGCGCTGTACGCCGAGGGCGGCGCCCTGGTCGATCCGCTGTGCGGCGGCGGCACGCTGCTGATCGAGGCGGCACTGATGGCGGCCGACGTCGCCGCCGGCCTGCGCCGCGACTACTACGGCTTTCTCGGCTGGCGCGGCCACGACGCCGCGCAGTGGGCGCGTCTGCATGCGCAGGCCACGGTGCAGGCGCACGACGGCCTGACTGCGCTGCGACCGGTTTTCTTCGGCCGCGACCAGGACCCCGGGGCCATCGCCATCGCGCGGCGCAACGCCCAGGCGGCCGGAGTGGCGGGCTTCGTGCACCTCGAGCGCGGTGACGTCGCCCATCTCGCGCCGCCGGCGGGTTTCGAGCGCGGGTTGCTGATCGGTAACCCGCCCTACGGCGAGCGCCTTGGCGGGCGTGACGAGGTCTTGGCACTCTATCGCATGCTGGGCGATCGCCTGCGCGCCGGCTTCGTCGGCTGGCGCGCGGCGCTGCTGATCGGCGAGGCCGAGATGGGCCACGCCTTCGGGCTGCGCGCCGACAAGCGCTATGCGCTCTACAACGGTGCGCTCGCCTGCACCCTGCTCACTTTCGAGATCGCCGCCCGCAGCGAGCCGGCGCCGGAGCCGCGTCCGCTGAGCGCCGGCGCGGCGATGGCCGCCAACCGCATCGGCAAGAACCTGCGCCACCTGCGCAAGCGGCTGCAGCGTGAGGCCATCACCTGCTACCGCGTCTACGATGCCGACCTGCCCGAGTACGCCGCGGCGATCGACGTCTACCACGGCTGGCCGCTGGACGCTGCCGGCCGCGCACAGGTCGGCGCGGACACGACGCCGCGCTGGCTGCACATCCAGGAATACCAGGCACCCGCCGACATTCCCGAGGCGACCGCACGCACACGCCTGCGCGAACTGGTGCACGCGGCGGGCGAGACGCTGGAGGTGCCGCGCGAACGCATCGCGGTCAAGACCCGCCAGCGCGGCCGCGGCGGCGAGCGCTACGGTCGCCTCGATCAGCGCGAGACGGCGATCGAAGCGGCCGAGGGCGGGCTGGCGTTTCGCGTCGATCTGTTCGACTACCTCGACACCGGCCTGTTTCTGGATCACCGGCTGGTGCGGCAGCGCATCCGCGAGCTGGCGCGCGGCCGGCGCATGCTCAACCTGTTTGCCTACACCGGCACCGCCAGCGTGTACGCCGCGGCCGGCGGCGCCAGCGAGACCGTCAGCGTGGACCTGTCGGCGACCTATCTCGACGTCGCCTCGTGGAATCTGGCGCGCAACGGCTTTGCCGGCACCCGCCATCGGCTGGTGCAGGCCGATGCGCGGGCGTTCCTGGCCGCGGACCGTGCGCGCTACGGGCTGATCTACGTCGATCCGCCGACCTTCTCCAACTCCAAGCGCGCGGACGACTTCGACGTCCAGCGCGACCATGCCGCGCTGCTGCACGCCTGCGCCGATCGTCTGGCGCTGGACGGCGTGATCGTGTTCTCCAACAACTTCCGCCGGTTCCGCCTCGACCGCGAGGCACTGGACCCCGCGTTCGCGATCGAGGACTGGAGCGCGCCCAGCATCCCTTTCGACTTCACCCGCCGCAGCGACATCCACGGCTGCTGGCTGCTGCGTCCGCGCACCCTGTGACTCGCGTCACAACAGCCGTGGCGCTGTCCCGGCCATTACCAATCGGTAATCGGCCGCAGCGCGAAAATCGCGTCGATTTAAGGGCTGATTCATCCTCGCGGCGCCAGCATGAACTCGCACCACGACGGAGGTGAGTCATGAACATCGCGACGAACGGTCTGCTGCGTGCGGTCGGGCTGGTGCTGGCCGGAACCCTGGCGCTGTCGGTGCCGGCCGTTTCCCGCGCCGATGGCATCGGCTACAGCATCAGCGTCGGCGGCCCCGGCTACGGCGTCAGCTACGGCGGCTGCGGCGACTGCCGCGGCTGGGCCAGTGGCTGGGTCAGCTCGGGTTGGGGCGACGACGGCGGGTGGTATCCGGCACCCCAGGTCTATGCGGCTCCGGTCTACTACGGCGGCTACTACCGGCGCCCGGTCGTCGTCTATCGCGGCTACGAGCACGACGGCTGGCGCGACCGCGGCGACTGGCACCGTGAGCGCGGCTGGCACGATCGCGGCTGGCGCGGCGGCGATCGGGGCTGGCATGGCCGCGGAGATCACGAGGGCGGCGGCTGGCGCGACCATCATGGTGATGGTCGCGATGGCGGCGATTGAGGTCCCCCGCCGGCAGATCCCCCTCCCCCTGTCTGCCGGCACCCCGGCCCGGTCGCGCAAGCGGCCGGGCCTTTTCATGGTTTCAGCACACCGGTCGCGTGTGCCGGGAACGGGTTGTGCCGTCGCTGGATTCGCGGAGGGTCAGCCCTGGCCCGCGGCGAGCAGGGCGTTGTAGCCGTTCTGGTCGAGCCGGCGCATGCTCGCGATCGGGCAGATGTTGCCGCGCGCGGTGATCGCCGATTCGCCGCTGTCGCCGCACAGCACGTTGTTGTTGTCGGGCGCCATCTGCCATGCCGCCGGGCGGCTGCGGTCGTTGTCGCAGCCGTCGGCGAAGCGGATCTCGAAATAGCCGTCCCCGGCGACGACCGCGGCGGCGCGGGTTCCGAGCGCCTGCCAGCGGGTGATCTGCGAGGGATTCAGGCACTGCTGCAGCGGCCGGATCGGTCCTGCGGGCGGTGCGGGGGCGGAGGCTGCGTTCGTCGCCGCAGCGGCCGATGCGGCCACGGCCGGCGCATCCTGGGCCTGTACGGTGCTGGTGCCCAGCAGGCCGGTCAGGACGGTGGCGATCAGTGCAGTGCGGACCATGCGTGCTCTCCGGAGGCGCGGCTGTCGGACAGGGCAAGCATGCGCCGATGCGAAGGCACTGTAACGCGACGTAAGGCGCGGGCATGCGTCGAACCCTGTTCGCAGCCAGCATAATCAACGATGATCGCCGCACCAGCGGGAAAAATTCCTATGTCTGACCGCCGTCCCTCACTCAGCGCGCCGCCGTGGCCCTCGGCGCCGGCTTATGCGTTCTTTCGCGCCTGGCTGAGGGATCCGCTGGCGGTGGCCGCGCTGTCGCCCTCCGGCCGCCAGCTGGCGCGGCTGATGGTCGAGCAGCTGCCGCCCGGCGCCGAGCGCGTGATCGAGCTGGGCGGCGGCACCGGAGTGTTCACGCGCGCGCTGCTGGATGCCGGCGTGCGCGCCGATCGCCTGCTGGTGCTGGAGCTCAACGAGCCGCTGCACCAGCTGTTGCGGCAGCAGTTTCCCGGTGTCGGCGTGGTCTGCGCCGACGCGCGCGATCTGCGCAGCGTGGCCCAGCGCAGCGGACTCCTCGATGACGGTCCGGCCGACGTCGTGCTCAGCGGACTGGGCCTGCTGTCGATGCCGCGGCGTACCCAGCGCGCGATCCTCGAAGCGGCATTCGCGGTGATGCATCCGGACGGGCGCCTGATCCAGTTCACCTACGGACCGGTCAGTCCGGTGCCGCGACCGCTGCTCGATCAGCTGCGCCTGACGGTGCATCGCGGAGGCTTCGCGTGGTGGAACATGCCGCCGGCCTCGGTGTACGTGTACCGCCGCGCGGACGCCACGCCGCCGCCGTGATACCGGCGCCGGTCATTCGCCGCTGACGCTGCCGGACGCGGCGGGCCGCGACCCCCTGCGCAGCGTGCGCCTGGCGGCGGCCCTCGCCATCGGGCGCCTGGGTGAGCCGGCCGGAGCCGCCCTGCTGGCCGTCCGGCTACGCGAACCCCACGAGGACGGCGAGGTTCTGGCCGCCTGCATCGACGGGCTGATGGCCCTCCGCCACCCGCGGGCGGCCGGCTGGATCCGTTGCCGGGCCTCCGCGGCCGGGCCAGAGGCGCCCCCGTGCCGACCGGGGGCCATGCGCGCCACACCAGCGCCCGGGCCCGCTAGCCACGAGACCGGCGGGGCGCCCTGC
>JAJYMF010000136.1 GCA_021787175.1 Pseudomonadota bacterium
CGCGCTGGTGCGCCGCGGTGCGCACATCGGCCGCGACGCGGTGCTGATGCCGAGCTACGTCAACATCGGCGCTTACGTCGGGCCGGGAACGATGGTCGACACCTGGGCCACCGTCGGCTCCTGCGCGCAGATCGGCGCGCACGTGCACCTGTCCGGCGGCGTCGGCATCGGCGGCGTGCTGGAGCCCTTGCAGGCCGCGCCCACCATCATCGAGGACGACTGTTTCATCGGCGCGCGCTCGGAGGTGGTCGAGGGCGTGATCGTCGAGCGCGGCAGCGTGATCGGCATGGGCGTGTTTCTCGGCCAGTCCACGCGCATCTACGACCGCGTCAGCGGCACGGTGAGCTACGGCCGCGTGCCCGCCGGCAGCGTGGTGGTGGCCGGCAGCCTGCCCGCGGCGGACGGCAGCCACAGCCTGTACGCAGCGGTGATCGTCAAGCGCGTGGACGCAAAGACCCGCGCCAAGACCGGCATCAACGAACTCTTGCGGGGCGACTGAGGGTGCTGCGACGGCGCATCCGGTAGCGCATCGACGGAGAATCCCATGAGCGTCGAACTGTACGGACTGGACCACTGCGGCACCTGCACCAAGGCCCGCGACTGGCTGGACGCGCACCAGATCAGGCACCGCTTCAGCGATTACCGCGAACATCCGATCGCCCCGGCCACGCTCAAGGCCTGGGCGAAGACGCTGGGCTGGGAGAAGCTCGTCAACCGCGCCAGCACCACCTGGCGCGGACTCAGCGATGCTCAGAAGGCGGCGTCGAGCGACGCCGAATGGCTGGCACTGATCAAGGCATTCCCGGCCCTGGTCAAGCGCCCGGTCGTGGTCCACGACGGAGCGGTCAGCGTCGGCTTCAGCGAAAAGAAATTCGCCGAACGGTTCGGGGTCTGAGCGCATGCGACCGGCCCTGTACGGACTTGCCTCCTGCGGCACCTGCGGCAAGGCGCTGCGCTGGCTGCAGCGCTTCGGGCCTGCATTCGATTTCGTCGATCTGCTTGCCGCGCGCCCGGACGCCGACACCCTGCGCGCCTGGGCCGCCGCCGCGGGCGGCTGGGAGGCGCTGGTGGATCGCGGCGGCGCGGCCTGGCAGCGCCTGCTTCCGGCGCGCCGCCATCCCGCCGGCGATCCCGAATGGACCCTGTTGATCCGCGAACACCCCGGCGTGCTGCGGCATCCCTTGGCGTGGCTGGAGGACGGCCGTATCGGCCTTGGCTTCAGCGGCGGCCAGTATGAAAAACTGTTCGGCAAATCCTGACGGGGCAGCCCCCGCTCCCGCCAGCCGCAATCGGCGATGCGCGGATTTTCCAGCAAATCCCCAACCGGTCCGTACTTGCGTATTGATATCTTTATGATATCTTTCATTTACCACTCGGGGGATCTGCCATGAACGAACGCAAGGGTCTTTCGCTGTCCGGCATTCCGATGCTGCTGGTTTCGCTGCTGGCCCTGCTCGGCATCGCCGCACTGTTCTTCGACGGGCTCACCCGCCAGGACGCCGGCGCCGGCATCAGCGCCGTGGTGCTGTTTACGCTGTGGATGTTCCTCAACAAGGGTTTCTTCCAGGTGCAGCCCAACCAGGGTCAGGTGCTGCAGCTGTTCGGCCGCTACGCCGGCACCGCGCGCGACGAGGGCCTGCGCTGGACCAACCCGTTCTACGCCAAGCGCAGCTTGAGCCTGCGCGTGCGCAACTTCGAATCGTCCAAGCTCAAGGTCAACGACTTCGACGGCAACCCGATCGAGATCGCCGCCGTGGTGGTCTGGCAGGTGGTCGACACCTACGAGGCGGCGTTCCAGGTCGACAACTACGAGAACTACGTGCAGATCCAGTCCGAATCCGCGCTGCGGCAGATGGCCCAGAGCTATCCCTACGACGCGCACGACGACAGCAAGCCTTCGCTGCGCAGCCACGGCGAGGAGATCAACAACCACCTGCGCGACGAGATCCAGACCCGCCTCGGCAAGGCCGGCGTGCAGGTGGTCGAGGCGCGCATCAGCCACCTCGCCTACGCCGCCGAGATCGCCCAGGCCATGCTGCAGCGCCAGCAGGCCGGCGCGATCATCGCCGCGCGCACGCGCATCGTCGAAGGCGCGGTCAGCATGGTCGAGATGGCCCTGCAGCGGCTCGAGCAGGGCGGCCAGGTCAAGCTCGACGAGGAGCGCAAGGCGGCGATGGTCTCCAACCTGCTGGTCGTGCTGTGCGGCGAACGCGGCACCCAGCCGGTGGTCAATACCGGCACGCTTTACAACGGCTGAGGGCCGGCGTCATGGCGTTTTCGGAAAGCCTGCAACAGGCACTGCCGCTCGCGGTCATCAGCATGCCGCTGTTCCTGCTGGGCTACGTCACGCGAGCGCTACCGCAATCCGCCGCGGGATCCGCATGAGCGCTGACAAAAAGGCCTATCCGCTGCGCATTAACGCCGAAGTGCTGAACGCGGTGCAGCGCTGGGCCGACGACGAACTGCGCAGCCTCAACGCGCAGATCGAGTACGTGTTGCGCGAAGCGTTGCGCAAGGCCGGACGCTTGCCCGACAGTGCATCGCGCAAGCGCGTCAGCGATTGATCCGACCAGTGCCTGCCCTTCGAACGGGACACCGACCGTGGCTGCGTGGGACTACAAAGTATTGACGCTGTGCCGCAAGCCGGACTTCACCGAGTCGCTCAGTGCAACCATGCCGGACGACGAATCGCTGCTGAGCACAATGGCACCCCTCGGCGCCCAAGGCTGGGAATGGGTCTGCGTCCTGCGCGCACCCCCGACACTGGCGTTACCCTGTTCTTCAAGCGCCCGCGCTGAGCGGGTGTTCCGGTCCCTCGCAGGCCCACGACGGAGGAAGGACGATGAAAACACGGTCTTTGCTGATCACCGCGCTCGGTCTCGGTGCGGCGCTGCTGGCGGGTGCTCCCGCACTGGCATCCGCGGTGGCGAACCGGTCCGTGCTGCCGGCACCGGCGCCCTGCCGCAACGTGATCGTGCCGGTGACCTTCGGCAAGCAGGTGGTCGGCCTGCAGTTCAGCTACGACGCCCAGGGCGCGGTCGCCGGCCTGCATCGGGTACCGCCGCCGGCCTGACCTGGGCATGACCGCGGACCCGCGTCCGACTTCCCCCGCCCATCATGGAGCACTCGCACCCTGCCCCGCCGCCGCGCAGCGCCGATCGTTCGGCGCTGCTGCGGCGCGCGCGCGCATTGGGAGTGCCCGCCGACTATGGCCGCACGCGTGGGCTGCCGCCGGTCCGTGAACCGCAGCGGCTGAGCTTCATCGGCCACGACGTCCACGGCCGCCCGCAGTGGCTGGCACCGCGTGCGGCCGCCGCGCTGCGGCGCCTGCGCGCCGCGGCCGCGGCCGACAGCGTCGCGATCGATCTGGTGTCGGCCTTTCGCACGGTCGAGTACCAGCTCGGCATCCTCGAACGCAAACGCGCGCGCGGGCAATCAATCGACGAGATCCTGCGCGTCAGCGCGGCGCCGGGTTACAGTGAGCATCACTCCGGACGCGCCGTGGACCTGGGCGCGCCGGGATTCGCGCCACTGGAAGAAGCCTTCGAGCACTCGCCCGCATTCGCCTGGCTGCAGCAGCATGCGGCGGACTTCGGTTTCGGGCTGTCGTACCCGCGCGGCAATGCGCACGGGATTGCGTATGAGCCCTGGCACTGGTGCTGGCATTCGCAACATTCGACATGAACCATCCATGGTGCGTGGCACCGGCCCGCACATCCTTGTGCGTGCGCTCGCCGGAGCGCGATCTGCCACCGGCAGATCGCAAACGCACCGGCTCGCCCGTGGCACTGGTGCTAGCACGCACGCTGAGCCTGGCCCGAATCACCCAGGGTGCAGAAATACTTTTCCGGATAAGGAATGGTCGAGCGCCAGCCGCCGTCCAAACGAAGCGCCCCAAGGATTCATTACGCATTTGTAATTTGCGCGTTGCACGGCCAGCCCATCCAATTAGTCTTGCCCACGGGGGGACGTGAAGGGCCATGGGCAGGACCGCAAGTTCAGCAGGGATCGCGCGCATTGCGCTGGCGGGAGCCATCGCCTCCTTGGCGGCGTGCGCCGCTGCGAGAGTTCCTGTCGATGCCGCACCCCAAATGTCGCTGCCGCTCGCGGAGCAGAGTGCGCAACTCGGTCTGCGCGTGAAGTCGCGCGAACTCACCGATCGCAGCGTCAATCTCGTCGTCGAGCTGATGGTGCGCGCGCCCATCACGGGCGTCAGCATCACGGTGGACGCCGAAGACCCGGGATTGGACGTCGCCCCGCGCCGCTGCGATTTCCGCGTGCTGGCCCCCCCGATCGTGGCGCACGCCATGCACCCCCCCTATCCCTTGCCCGCCATCCCATTGTGCAGCCTCGTACTCAGTGCAGTGGCGGGCGGGCGTTATCCGGTGACGCTGCGCGTGCGCGACGCCTCGGGCCGCGATCTTGTTGCACCCATCCACACCGTCATCGACATCAAGGGGAGTTGAGCATGAAAGGATCCCGATCGATTGCCGCGCTTGCGATCGCCGGTCTCACCGTTGCCGCGGTTGCCAGCGCGAGCCTGCCGCAGAGCTCGCCGCGCGCGCGTGCCGCCGCGATCTATCGACTGCGCGCGCTGGCCGGCCCGAACGGGCAGTTTGACGGACGCCAGTATCAATCCGCGCTGCGCGCCCGCGCGCAGATGCTGGCGCACGGCGCCATGCAGTCCCGCGCCTGGCTGCCGGGCGGCGCGACCACGCGCGCGACGGCACCGACGGTGATCAACTGGACCGAAATCGGCCCCGGCAATGTCGGCGGGCGCATCAACGCCATCTGGATCGACCCGGCGAACGCGCAGCATCTGATCGTCGGCGCGGCTGGCGGCGGCCTCTGGCAGAGCAGCGACGGTGGCAGCAGCTGGGCCGCGATCGGCGAATTCCCCGGGTCGCTGGCCGTCGGCGCGATCGCGCGGCTGGCCAACGGCACGCTGCTGGCGGGCACCGGCGACGAGTTCAACGAGTTCCAGCCCGGCGACGGCATGTTCCTCTCCAGCGACGGCGGCACCACCTGGACCCCGGTGGCCGATACCGCGCCGCAGTCGAACACCGACTTCTGGAGCGTGATCCTGTCCATCGCCACCAACAGCAACTCAAACTCGTTCAACCCAAGCCTGAACGTGGCATTGGCGGCCACTTGGGGCGGCATCGCGCGCAGCGCCGACGGCGGCAACACCTGGACCCAGGTCTGGCCCGCGGCCGGATCGGTCAGCCCCAGCGATGGCGTGGTCTTCGATCCCAACGACCCCAACGTCGCGGTGGCCGACAACGAGAACGGCGGCGTGGTGTATTCCACCGACGCCGGCCAGACCTGGACGGCGGGCAGCGGCCTGCCCGGCACCCCCACGCACGTCCCTGGCCTTCGATCCCAGTGTGTCATTCTCTGTGTATGCCCTCGTCGACAACAGCAACGGCAGCAGCCCCAGCGGCGAGGTCTTCCACTCTACCGACGGCGGCAAAACCTGGACCCTGCTGGCCGGCACCGGCGCCTTCGTCAACGCGGTCAGCAAGACCGCGGTAGGCGCGCTGTGCGACAACTCCTTCAGCGGCAGCCCAGTGGAATGCCAGGGCGGCTATGACAACGTCATCCTCGTCGAGCCGCACGCCTACGGCACCCAGCCGACCATCGAGGTCGGCGGCATCGACATCTTCAGCTCGACCGATGGCGGCAGCACCTGGACGATGTCCGGTGCCGCCTATGCAACGACCAACTACCTGCATGCCGACCAGCACGCCTTCGCCTACAGCACGTCCGCCAGCACGCTCTATGTCGGCAACGACGGCGGCTTCTACCGGCAGCTGCCGCTGGGCAACTGGCTCAAGCAGAACGCCGGTCTGGCGGTGACGCAGTTCTACGCGGCCTCCGGCCACAAGGGCGTGACCGCCTCGAAGAACGTCGTCGTCGGCAGCGCGATCACCCCGATCCTTGCCGGCACGCAGGACAACGGAACGCAGCTCTACGAGGGCTATTCGAGCAGCGGCAGCCCGCAGCCCGACGCCTGGATCGCGATCTACGGCGGCGATGGCGGCCAGACCGCGGTCGATCCGGTCGACGGCAACTACCTCTACGGCGAATACACCAATCTCACGCTGTTTTATTCCGCGACCGGGTCGACCGCGCAGAACTTCAGCAGCGAGCCGCCCGATACCGGCTCGCAGTCGGCCAACTTCATCGCGCCCTTCGTCCTGGTCCCCAATGGCACGCAGAGCCCCACCCAGATGCTGGCCGGTGGCGCCTCGCTGTGGCTGGGCAGCGGCATCCAGGGCGGCAATCCGACCTGGGCCAGCCTCAACGGCAGCACCATGCCCGTCGGAACAAGTGGCGGCCCTTCCACCGGCAATTCAAACAATTACATCAGCGCCATCGCCGTCGATCCGGCGAACACCAACAGCATCTGGGTGGGTTATGACAATGGCCAGGTCTGGCATTCGACCAATGCGCTCAGCGGCAGCCCGACCTGGACGCAGTCCGGCAGCGGGATCCTGCCCGGCACGCGCCCGGTCGAGAGTTTCTGGATCGTCCCTGGCCAGTCGAATACGGTTTACGTGACCTACCTCGGGTTCAAGGCCACCAGCACGGACGACAACGTGTGGGTCACGACCAACGCGGGCTCGAGCTGGTCCGGCATCGGCAGCGGCCTTCCGCCGGGCCCGGTGTATTCGCTGGTGACCCATCCGCAGTACCCGCAGATTCTCTATGCCGGCTCGCTGACCGGCGTCTACACCAGCATCGACGGCGGCCAGACCTGGACCGCCAGCAGCCAGGGCCCGGCCAACATCTCGGTCAACCAGCTGGCCTGGTTCGACACCTTAACCCCCAGTCAGCCGGTGCTGCTGGCGGCCACCGACGGCCGCGGCGCGTGGCTGGGGTCGCCGGCCTACAACCCGACGCCCACGTTGACCGCGCTCAATCCCGCGCAGGTGACGCTGGGCTCGCCGGCGACCGCGGTCACACTGACAGGCAGCGGCTTCGTCGGCGGCAGCACGGTGACCCTGGACGGCGCCGCGATTGCGGCGACCTATGTCTCGGCCACCCAACTGCAGGTGACGGCGCCGGTGACAACGCTGGCGATAGCCGGAACGCACACCTTCATCGTCGACAACCCGATTCCGGGCGGCGGCGCGTCCGCGGGTGCCAGCCTCACGGTGACCTATCCGGCGCCGACGGTGTCCTCGCTGTCGCCGGCATCGACCGCGATGGGCGCCACGGGCTTCACCCTGACCGTCAACGGCAGCGACTTCCAGCCGGTCTCGACGGTGCAGTGGAACGGCAGCGCGCTGGCGACCACCTACGTCTCGGGCAGCAGCCTGACCGCCGCGGTGCCGGCGTCCGATCTCGCCAGCGGCGGCAACGCGACCGTCAGCGTGAGCACGCCCGCACCGGGCGGCGGCAGCGCCAGCGCGACCTTCGCGGTGAACTACCCGATGCCGACGCTGAGCTCGATCTCGCCCACCTCGGCACAGGGCGGCTCGAACAGCGCGACGATCACCGCGACCGGCAACGACTTCGTGCCGGCATCGACGATCGACTGGAACGGAGCTGCACTCGGCACGACCTACGTGTCGGCAACGCAGCTGACGGCGACCGTGCCGGCCGGCGATCTTGCCGCCGCGGCCAACGCCGTGGTGACCGTGGTGACGCCGGCGCCGGGCGGCGGCACCTCGGCGGCGATCAGCTTCGCGGTATCGGCGCCTCCCCCTGCTCCCGGCGGTGGCGGCGGTGGCGGCGGCGCCCTGAGTGCGACCGATCTGCTGGCGCTGGCCGGGCTCTATCTGCTGAGTCTGCGCCTGCGAAGGAAGGCGGCCGCCTGATCGGAGCACATCAAGCCAGGCCCGCTGGCGGCGGTCGGTTCAGCCGGCCGCCGCCAGTGCGTCGCCCAGACGATCGACGGCAATGATTTCGAGATCGCCGACGCGCCCCTTCTTGGGCGCGTTGGCCCTGGGCACGATCGCGCGCAGGAAGCCGTGGGTCGCGGCTTCCTTCAGGCGTTCCTCGCCGTTGGGAACCGGACGGATCTCGCCCGACAGGCCGACCTCGCCGAAGGCGATGGTCTTGTCCGGCAGCGCGCGGTTGCGAAAGCTCGACAGCACCGCCAGCAGCACCGGCAGGTCGGCGGCGGTTTCCTGCACGCGGATGCCGCCGACCACGTTGACGAACACGTCCTGGTCGTACACCGCCGCGCCGCCGTGACGGTGCAGCACCGCCAGCAGCATCGCCAGACGGTTCTGCTCCAGGCCCAGCGCCACGCGCCGCGGGTTGGCCAGCGGCGAGGCGTCGACCAGCGCCTGCACCTCGACCAGCAGCGGCCGCGTGCCCTCGCGGGTGACCATCACCGCGCTGCCCGGGGTCGGCCCGCTGTGCGCCGAGAGGAAGATCGCCGACGGATTGGGCACCTCGCGCAGGCCCTTGTCGGACATCGCGAACACGCCCAGTTCGTTGACCGCGCCGAAGCGGTTCTTGAACGCGCGCAGCACGCGGAAGCGGCTGCCCGCCTCGCCCTCGAAGTACAGCACCGCATCGACCATGTGCTCGAGCACGCGCGGCCCGGCGATGCCGCCCTCCTTGGTGACGTGTCCGACCAGGAACACGCCGGTGCCGGTCTCCTTGGCGTAGCGGGTGAGCTTGGCGGCCGACTCGCGCACCTGGCTGACCGAGCCCGGCGCCGCGGTCAGCAGCTCGGTCCAGATGGTCTGGATCGAATCCACCACCAGCACGCGCGGACGCTCCGCGGCGGCGTGCTCGAGGATGTGCTCGATGCAGGTCTCGGCCAGGCCGCGCAGCGGGTCCAGTGCCAGACCCAGCCGCTGCGCGCGCGCCGCCACCTGCGCCAGCGACTCCTCGCCGCTGACGTAGAGACTGGACAGGCGCGTGCCGAGCGCGCCCAGCATCTGCAGCAGCAGGGTCGACTTGCCGATGCCGGGATCGCCGCCGACCAGCACCACCGAGCCTTCGACCAGACCGCCGCCGAGCACGCGGTCGAGCTCGCCGATGCCGATCGAGGTGCGCGCTTCCTGCGTCTGCGCCACCGACGCCAGCGGCGTGATGCGCGGTGCGCCGGCCGCGGCGCCGGCGTAGCTGCCGCGCCGCGCGACCGGCGTCTGCGCCGGCTCGACCACGAAGGCGCCGAGCGTGTTCCAGGCGCCGCAGTCGGCGCACTGGCCCTGCCATTTCGAATGCTCGCTGCCGCACTGGCTGCAGACGTAGGCGGTGCGGGCCTTGGCCATGTCAGCTGGCATCCTCGACGAACAGCACGCGTCGGGTCAGGCCGCAGGTCAGCACGTAGCTGATGGTCCCGGCGTGGGTAGCGACCTCTTCCGCAGGCAGACCGCCACCCCACAGCACCACCTCGTCGCCGACGTCGGCATCGGGCATGCCGCGCAGATCGAGCGTGATCAGGTCCATCGACACCCGCCCGATCAGCGGCACGCGGCGGCCGCGCAGCAGCACCGGCGTGCCGGCCGCGGCGCTGCGCGGATAACCGTCGCCGTAACCGATCGCGGCCACGCCCACCGGCATGTCCTCGGGACAGGTCCAGGCGCCGGCGTAGCCGATGCGCTCGCCGCGCGCGACCCGATTGATCGCGATCAGGCGCGTGGCCAGGGTCATCGCCGGGGTGAAGCCGAAGTCGGCACCGATCTTGCCCTCCACCACCGACTGTCCGTACAGCAGGCCGCCGATGCGCACCCAGTCGCCGCGCGCGGCCGGCCAGCCCAGCAGGCCGGCCGAATTGGACAACGCGCGCGGACCGGGCAGCCCGGCGGTGGCGGCCTCGAAGGCCGCGATCTGGCGCGCGGTCCGATCGTTGGCGAATTCGTCGGAGGCGGCGAAGTGCGTCATCAGCACGATCTCGGGATGCACGCCGGGCAGCGCCGCCAGTCGCGCATGCGCTGCACGCACGGCGGCGGGCGCGAAGCCCAGCCGGTGCATGCCGGAATCGATCTTCAGCCAGACCCGCAGCGGGACGCCGGCCGGCTCGGCTTCGAGCCAGTCGAGCTGGCTGTCGTGATGGATCACGGCCTCGAGATCCAGCCGGCGCAGCTCGGCCAGATCGCCAGGTGCGTCGGGGCCGGACAACACCACGATGCGCTGGCGGAACCCGGCCGCACGCAGGCGCAGGCCGTCGGCGATCGCCGCCACGCCGAAGGCATCCGCGCTCGCGAACGCGCGCGCCGTGCGCTCGAGGCCGTGACCGTAGCCGTCGGCCTTGATCACCGCCATCACCCGCGCCGGCGCCGCCAGCGCGCGCGCGCGTTCGAGATTGGCCTGCAGCGCGTGCGCGTGCACGCGCGCGACCGCCAGTCGGCTCACTCGAAGCTCCCGGCGTAGCTGTTGGGCGCGTAGTTCTCGAACTTGGTGTAGCGGCCCAGGAAGGTGAGCTTGAGGGTGTCGGTGGGACCGTTGCGCTGCTTGCCGATGATCACTTCGGCGAGGCCCTTGTCCGCCGATTCCTTGTTGTAGTACTCGTCGCGGTAGATGAACATGATCACGTCGGCGTCCTGCTCGATGGCGCCGGACTCGCGCAAGTCCGCCATCACCGGACGCTTGTCGGTGCGCTGTTCGAGCGAACGGTTGAGCTGCGAGAGGGCGACCACGGGGATGTCGAGTTCCTTAGCCAGAGCCTTCAGTCCGCGCGAGATTTCTGAAATTTCGGTGGCGCGATTCTCCTTGTTCCCGGGCACCTGCATCAGCTGCAGGTAGTCGATCACGATCAGGCCCAGACCGTGCTCGCGCTGCAGCCGGCGTGCGCGCGAGCGCAGGTCCACCGGCGACAGCGCCGGCGTGTCGTCGATGAAGATCTTGGCCTCGCCCAGCAGCCGGATCGCGCTGGTCACGCGCGGCCAGTCCTCCTCGGCGATGTCGCCGTTGCGCAGGTGGGTCTGGTCGATGCGGCCGATCGACGAAATCAGGCGGAACGCCAGCTGCGAGGCGGACATTTCCATCGAGAACAGCGCGACCGATTTCTTGGCGTGGATCGCGGCGTGCTCGGCGATGTTGAGCGCGAAGGCGGTCTTGCCCATCGCCGGGCGCGCGGCGACGATGATCAGGTCGGATTTCTGCAGGCCCGAAGTCAGATTGTCGAGATCGACGAAGCCGGTCGGCGTGCCGGTCAGCTGGCCGCGATTCTCGTAGCGCTCGTGCAGGATGCGCACGGCATCGCGCGCGGCGCTGCGCATGTCGACGAAGCCCTTGCGCCCGCGCGCGCCGGCCTCGGCGATGCTGAACACGCGCTGCTCGGCCAGCTCCATCACCTCCGGCGTGGTCTTGCCGTCGGGACGGTAGCCGTCCTCGGCGATCAGGGTGCCGGCGTCGATCAGCTGCCGCAGCACCGACTTGTCGCGCACGATGTCGGCGTAGGCGGCAATGTTGGCCGCGCTGGGAGTGGCGTTGGCCAGTTCGATCAGATACGACGCGCCGCCGATCATCTCGGCGAGGTTGTTGGACTCGAACCACTCGCCCAGCGTCACCGCATCGCAGGGCATGCCGCGCTGCGAAAGCTGGCTGAGCGCGCGGTAGATCAGCCGATGATCCTTGCGGTAGAAATCGTCCTCGGTCAGGCGGTCGGCGACGCGATCCCAGGCCTCGGGCGCCAGCATCACGCCGCCCAGTACGGCCTGCTCGGCCTCGATCGAGTGCGGCGGGACGCGCAGCGCATCGACGCTGGAGAGAGGTTTGCGATCGGGAAACACGGCGGCCATGAGTGCTCCGGTGCTGCAACGGCGCCCGTGCGGGCGTCGCTGCATGATGGGCACAGCGCCGTCTCAAAGATAGAGAATAAGCAGGTGGCAACCCTGTGGATAAGCTGTGCGGCGACGATCGGCGCCGCCCCGGCGCTGCGGTGCCTGGCACGTGTGTCCGCAAACGACGACGGGCGCCTCGCGGTGCCCGTCGGAATGTCTACAGGCTCCAGAATGCCGGAGCGAACACGCTGCGTCGTGTCGGCTGTGCGTCCAGGTCCCGTGTCGTCGGCCATCCCTGGCCTTCACGGGATGAGTTCGCGTTCGATCTGGATCCCGTGTCGTCGGCCATCCCTGGCCTTCACGGGATGAGTTCATCCTGAACTCAGCCTTTTTCGGCGACCACGATCACCTTGACGGTGACCTGCACGTCGGCGTGCAGCACGACCGGCACCTCGAACTCGCCGATGGCGCGGATCGGGCCCTCGGCCTGGATCACTTCGCTCTTCTCCAGCGCGAAGCCCTGCGCGGTGAAGGCTTCGGCGATGTCGCGGGTGCCGACCGAGCCGTACAGCTTGCCTTCGGGGCTGGCATTGACGGCGATGGTCACGCTGGCGCCCTCGATCTGCGCCTTGCGCGCCTCGGCGGCGACCAGCAGCTGGCCGGCCTTGGCCTCCAGCTCGGCGCGGCGCTGTTCGAACGCGGCCAGCTGGGCTGCCGTGGCCGGCACCGCCTTGCCCTGCGGCACCAGATAGTTGCGGCCGTAGCCCGGCTTGACGTTGACCTTGTCGCCGAGGTTGCCGAGGTTTTTCACTTTTTCGAGCAGGATCAGTTCCATGGGGCTCTCCACTTCGTTAGCGCCGGCGAACCGGCGCAGCCGCGGACGGCTGTCCGAACGCAGGCATGGCGTCCGTCGCGCGGACGCGCAGGCCTCAGATGTCGTGTTGGTCGGTGTACGGCAGCAACGCCAGGAAACGTGCGCGCTTGACCGCCAGCGACAGCATGCGCTGGTAGCGCGCCTTGGTGCCGGTGACGCGGCTGGGGACGATCTTGCCGGTCTCGGTGATGTACTGGCGCAGCGTGTTGAGATCCTTGTAGTCGATCTCGGTCACGTGCTCGGCGGTGAAGCGGCAGAACTTGCGGCGGCGGAAAAATTTGGACATGGCAGGTTCCTCGCTCAGGCGGCTTCGTCTTGGCCGAAGGTGCCGACACCTTCGCCGGCTTCGTCGTCACGGCGGCGGGACGACTTGCTGTCCTCCTTTTCCTTCGCCTTGAGGATCGGCGAGGGCTCGATGACCGCATCGTCGCGACGCATCACCAGATGGCGCAGCACGGCGTCGTTGAAGCGGAAGCCCGCCTCCAGCTCGCTGAGCACGGCCTGGCCGCACTCGATGTTCATCAGCACGTAATGGGCCTTGGCGAGATTCTCGATGCCGTAGGCCAGCTGCCGGCGGCCCCAGTCCTCGAGGCGGTGGATCTTGCCGCCGTCGGCCTCGATCAGCGCATTGTAGCGCTCGATCATCGC